>JAFAGL010000234.1 GCA_023422735.1 Pseudomonadota bacterium | reverse complement strand
GTGCGGAAGGTCACGGGCTTGTTTTTCGCGGCCTCCAAAACATCGCGATACTAGCGCTCCTGCGCTTCTGCGCGCGGAAAGGTGGACGCGACCATGAATTGTAGCTCGGTGCGGAACAGGCCGATGCCCGCCGCTCCCGATTCGGACAATTGCGGCAAATCCACCGCCAAACCGGCATTCATCAGCAAATCGACCGAAACGCCATCGCGTGTTTCGGAAGGCTGTCCACGCAGTTCACGATACAGTTCCTGACGACGGGCACGGAAGCGAACCTTTTCGGCATAGGCAGCTTCGACATCCGATTGCGGACGCAAATGCACCTGGCCCTCATCGCCATCCACGATGATCGCATCGCCATTTTCGGCCATCGAAACCACGCCCTTGGCCTGACCGGCCACAGGAATGCCCATTGCCCGCGCGACGATCACCACATGGCTCGTCACCGAACCATCTTCGAGCACCAGGCCGCGCAGCCTGTCGCGTGGATAATCCAAGAGCTCGGCAGCGCCCATGGAACGCGCCACGATGATCGCGTCACGCGGCAGAGCCTCACCCAGCCCATCCGGTCCACGCCCAAGCAACTGGCGCAAAAGCCGGTTGGCGAGATCATCGAAATCGCTCATCCGCTCGCGCAAATACGGATCGGTCATATGCTGCATGCGCGCGCGCATGTCGCTTTGGACCTTTTCCACGGCCGCTTCCGCCGTCAAACCGTTGCGCACCGCTTCTTCCAGGCGCCGCACCCAACCACGATCATGGGCGAACATGCGATAGGCTTCGAGAACGGCGCGATGTTCCCCTTCCGATGCCACGTCGCGGCGCGACAGCATGTCATCGATCGACAAGCGCAGCGAGCCAAGCGATTCGTTGAGCCTTCCGAGCTCTTCTTCACTGTCTTCATTGAAGAGATTGGTGACAACAACGCGTGGCTCGTGGAGCACGACATGGCCAAGCCCCACCCCGTCATTGAAGGCCAGACCATCAAAGCTTGCCGGACGGCTGAGATCGAGCTCAAGCCCCGGACGCGTCAAGCGTGCCAGATCACCTGCCGCGATCATCTCCGCAATCACCATGGCGGTGGTTTCCAGCGCCTCGATCTCGTCTTCGCGGTAATTGCGCATGGTACGGTTTTGCACCGTCAACACGCCAAGGGTGCGGCCAGCGCGCAAGACGGGCACGCCGAGGAAGGATTTATAAATTTCCTCGCCCGTTTCCGGCAGATAAGCGAAAGCCGGGTGCTGCTGAGCTTCGGTCAGATTGAGCGCCCTGGCGGATGCCGCGATCGTGCCGACCAGGCCCTGACCAAGACGCAATTGCGCCAAGTGAACCGAGCCGGGATTCAAACCTTCGGTCGCGTAGAGTTCGAGAACGGAATCGGAGCGCAGAATATAAAGCGAGCAGACTTCGGCCACCATCTGCTGGGCGATTTCGCGCACGATACGATCGAGACGCTCCTGCGGCTCCAGCGCTTCGGCCATGAGTTCGCGCAGGCGCTTCAAAAGCACTCGCGGTCCTGCGGCCTGGTCACGCATCAATCGAATCATCCCCAAGGCAGGCAGGGTCATCCCGCCGGCCAACAAACCTCACAGCGAAGTTGAACGCTTAAGCTACTGCTTGTCCAGTCCGTAAACCGAATGCAGCGTACGAACTGCCAATTCGGTATAGGCCGCATCGATCAGAATGGAAATCTTGATTTCCGATGTCGTGATCGCGCGGATATTGATGCCCTTGTCGGCCAGCGCCTTGAATGCGGCGGCCGCAACGCCGGCATGCGAGCGCATGCCGATGCCCACCACGGAAATCTTGGCCATGCCGCTGTCGGACTGGATCATGTCGATGCCCAGCTCGTCACGCGCCTTGTCCAGCACCCCGCGAGCCTTGTCGAGATCGCCTGCCGGGACCGTAAAGGTCATATCCGTGCGCGAACCGTCCTCGGAAATATTCTGGACGATCATGTCGACATTGATGTTGGCTTCGGCCAACGGCAGGAAAATGCCGGCAGCAACGCCTGGCCGGTCCGATACCCGACGCAAGGAAACCTGCGCTTCATCGCGCGCATATGCGATACCGGTCACGACCTGCTGTTCCACGATTTCATCCTCGTCGCAAATGAGCGTTCCGGGCGGGTTGTCGAAATCGCCCATCCCGGGTGCATGGGGATCTTCAAAAGACGAACGCACAAAGGTGCGCACCTTATGTACCATGGCCAGTTCCACGGAACGAACCTGCAGAACCTTGGCGCCGAGCGAGGCCATTTCGAGCATTTCCTCGAATGAAATGCGGCTCAATCGCTTCGCCTTGGGCTCGATACGCGGATCGGTCGTGTAAACACCATCGACATCGGTATAAATATCGCAGCGATCGGCCTTCACGGCAGCCGCAATCGCAACAGCGCTCGTGTCGGAACCGCCGCGCCCGAGCGTTGCGATCCGGTTATCGGGGCCAATGCCCTGGAATCCGGCAACAACTGCGACCTGTCCCAGCCCAAAGCGGCGCACCAGCTCAGAACCGTCAATATCGGTAATGCGGGCTGCGCCGTGTGCGTTATCGGTGCGGATCGGAATCTGCCAACCCTGCCAGGAACGTGCATCGACGCCGATATTCTGCAGCGTGATCGCCAGAAGGCCCGCAGTTACCTGTTCGCCCGACGCAACCACGGCATCATATTCGCGCGCATCATGCATCGGCGAAGCGTCCCGCGTCCAGCCGACCAACTCATTGGTCTTGCCCGACATGGCCGAAACGACCACCGCCACCTCGTGGCCAGCATCAACTTCACGCTTCACATGCTGCGCGACCACGCGAATACGGGCGATGTCGGCGACCGATGTTCCGCCGAATTTCATCACGATACGCGCCACGGCTTTCATGCCTCAAAATTACACGCGCATATCCCGATATAGGTACTTGGCGCTGGATCAAAGAAATAGCGGCCGAGACGATGACCCGGCCGGATACGCGCGTTTCCTTAGCCAAAAGCCCGCCCGCGCGCAAGCAATTGCCTTGCAACAAAGCGCGCGATGCCTAACCTTGCAGCATACCGTTCCACAGGATTGATTGATGTCTTCCGCTTCCCCGCGCCGAACCATGCATTTGACCGAGCACCATGTTGCTCGCCTGACGCGCGAAATCGAAGATCCGGGTTTTCAGGCCGTTGCCGGCATGGTGGCCGCAACCGATGCCGATTACGACGAGATCACGGCGGAGCTTATTTCGCAGGCACCAAAAGAGGGTTTATGGGTTTTTGCCTATGGATCGCTGATCTGGAAGCCCGCTTTCGACTTCACGCAACAAAGGATCGCGCGCGCCCATGGCTGGCATCGTGCCTTCTGCCTGGGCTGGGATTACCGCTTTCGTGGCAACCGGCAGCAACCGGGTCTCATGTTGGCGCTTGATCGCGGCGGCTCCTGCAAGGGCGTGGTTTACCGCCTGCCGGACGATGCGCTTGAAACAAACATGCACAGCCTTATCCGGCGTGAAATGAGCATGCGGCCTTCGGCCTTTCCGCCGCGCTGGATCAAGGTCGAAACCGACGACGGCCCGCTGACGGTGCTGACCTTCGCCATGAACCGCAAAAGCGGGCGCTATATCGGCGATCTGGACGACGAAGCAACGGCAAGAATGCTGGCGACCGCTTGCGGGTTTCGCGGCTCGATGGCGGAATATCTTTTTGCAACCGTCGCCCATCTCGAAGACATGGGCATTCACGACCGCTATCTCTGGAAATTGCAGAAAATGACGGCGCGCAATATCGAACAGCTTCATCCACAAGGTGATGCAAAACAGCGCTCGTCTGCGGGCTGAATTCCGCCGCGCTCAGTCGAGCTGAAACGCGCCTTGCCTGGCAGGACGCCTGACTTCAAGGCGCGGCGTCAGGACGCCCGCCGCCGAAAGATGAGGCGGCGCGTTGTGTGCAACTGGCTTGGGGCCGACCTGATATCGCAAAAGACCGATCTCATGGCCGCGATACAGAAAGGTGGCCTGCCCGGCCAGACTGTCTCCACCTGCAACCGGCACCAGCACGAAGGGAAATGTGGCGCGCGACCAGCCATCGTCCAGCGGATCCGTCCACACCGCGCCCTGCCCGACCTGCACATCCCAAAACCCACGTTTGCCGGCAAGCGAGCCGATCGGGATGACGTTTTCCGTTTCCGGAAAGAGCACACCGCCCCTGGTATGAAAGCTTAACTTGAAGGCTGGAAAAAACGCGGCTTCATTTTCGTTCTCCATATCCGTTGGTGGGGAAAGCACCTGCGTTTCCATGCGCGTTTCAGGAAAAACAAGCGTACCCGAAAAGGGCTCGCGAACCGCCATCGACCGGGCGATCAGTGGCCCGCTTCGCGCAAAGCCGGATTGGGCCGGTCGCAAGCCGAGCATTTGCTCGCCAAACACCGAGTTGGCAAATGGAGATGCGGCTCGCGGGGAAGACCCCGTCGCCTCGGACAAAGCATCCAGCGGTTCGGCACCGAGCGGCGCCGTCAGTTCAACCGACTGGGCAGCGGAACTCAACGCACAGCAGATAGCGACCAGCAGGTGGAAACGCCCGATCATAATGCTCCTGCGAACGCGCATGCGGCTGTTTCAGCCTGTTTTCGCGAGATGATGTCTTTTGCCCAATCCGGGCGCTCCTGTCGAGGCCAAAGCACTGTATCGGCTTAACCGGATTGCTCTCTTCTCTTGACTTCGCACGATGCGCGACCGACTTGGAATGCCGAACGAGAGACCTGATCGATGACCGACAAAGTTTCGCCCCCGGCGACCGGTGCTGCACCGACCACGATCGATACCGGCGAAGTCGAGCGCTTTTCGCGCCTTGCTGCCGAATGGTGGAACCCTGTCGGCAAGTTCAAGCCGCTGCACAAGTTCAATCCGGTGCGGCTGGCTTATATCCGCGACCAGGTGGCAGTCCGATTCGGACGCGACCCGCATTCCGCCAAGCCGTTCGAAGGATTGCGCGTTCTCGATATCGGCTGCGGCGGCGGCCTGCTTTGCGAACCCTTGGCGCGGATGGGCGCGACGGTGGTGGGCGCCGATGCGTCTGAAACCAATATCGAAGTCGCGCGCCTTCATGCAGCCGAAAGCGGCTTGACGATCGATTATCGCGCCACAACCGCCGAAGCGCTCGCCGATGCCGGCGAAAACTTCGATGTGGTTTTGAACATGGAAGTGGTGGAGCATGTCTCGGACATCGATTTGTTCATGTCCAAAACCTCAGCCATGGTGAAACCGGGTGGAATCATGTTCGTGGCGACGATCAATCGCACCCTGAAAGCATGGGGGCTGGCCATTATCGGCGCCGAATATGTTTTGCGCTGGTTGCCGCGCGGCACGCATCAATATGAAAAGCTGGTGCGCCCCGGCGAGTTGGAAGCCACACTTCGGGCCGGTGGTCTTTCCGTGATCGATCGCACCGGCGTCACCTTCAATCCATTGACAGACCAATGGGGCCAATCGCGCGACATGGACGTGAACTACATGCTTCTGGCCGAGCGCCCATCGCTCTCTTAGAGCACTCCGAAGGGCTCTTTACTGAGCCCCCTTTTTCCAGCCGGACACGAACACGGCATCATAAAGGCGCTTGCGCTGCGCGGGCTTGAGATCACTTCCCGCCAGCGCCTGCTCCACGGCGGGCAGTGCGACATCACGATCAAGCCTCACAAGCGCAAAGGTAGACCTTTCCACCATCTCGTCGGTTCGCGCTTTTAACAGCTTTGAGATGAGGATGTCGGCCATACGGGGATCGGCGCGAAGCGCCGAGGGAATACCCATCGTGATATCCGTGAGGATTTTCTCGTCTGATGCACTTTTCACAAGATCGAGATAGGCACGGAGTCCGGGCTCACCTGTCGCTTCAAGAGCCGCGACGATCATCCGCCGCTCCTCGATCCGGCCCGCTTTTTCCTCGAATGCCTTTTGCAAAGCCTTGGCGACCGCTTCGCTGCCATCGGTGTTTTCCTGGACTTGCGCCGCTGCCCTGTTCAGGTCCATTTCAGTTTGGGCATCTTCAAGATCGCGCAAGGCAGCCTGGAGTAGTTTCGGATCGCGGATTTCTGCCTTTTCCAGCGTCCGCGCCACTATCTGGCGGGTTTGCGTATTATCGGATTCGAGCAGCGATTGCAGCTTGGCGACCACCGGCGGGTTCAGTTGCGAGCCGCGCAGAATATTAGCGAGATCGCCGCTGAAGCGATCATCCTTGCTTTCAAGCAAAGCTTTTTCGACGAAGGGGAGAACGCCTTCGCCCTGATTGCCGATCGCGGCAGACGTGGTGGCGCGCAAGCCTTCATTGTCGCTGCGCTGCAAAAGCGAAAGCAGTCCGGGTGCGAGTTCTGCAGGCGCCGGGCCGATAAAGGCAGCGAGATTGGCGAGATTGGCTTCCAGCAATGGATCTGCAGGGTGTTCCAACAGTTGCGCTGCGCGCTGCACGAGTTGCAGCGGGATTTCCAAGGGACTCTGCTGAAACTTCGCCTGCCCGGTAATGGATGCGAGAAGATAGGTGATCTGGACCTGCTGATCCGTCTCCTCTGCTGCTTGCAGCCGGCGCGTCAGATCCGGAATCGCGGTTTTGCCGAGCAACACGATGTCGCGCGCGGCCAACATGAAGCCTTGTTCCGTGTCGGCTGCTTCCATTTTCTCGAAGGCTTCGTCGAGCCGGGCAGGAATATCATCGGCATACGCAGATGGGGTGAGGAGCAGACAAGCCGCACATAATCCAGCGCGGATCGCGCTTGCCGTCTTGTGCATTGCCTTGCCTCGCCTTGTTCGATTCCCAGCAGAAGTTCCTAAGATTGACCGGGCCCGCTGCAAAAACAACCGTCGCAATCAGTTCCCGTCTTCAGGCAGATCAGGCAAGGGCATAAAGGCCACACCATCTTCGGCAAGGCCCTTGGCTTCGTCCAGCGTGGCTTCGCCGTAAATGCCACGCGCTTCGACTTCGCCGAAATGAATCTTGCGCGCTTCTTCGGCAAATTTGGTGCCGACATTTTCCGAAGTGCTGCGAACCTTGCGGGCCAGTTCCTGCAGTTGCGCCATGACTTTGGCTTGTTCGGCATTGGCAGCAACGGCCAGCTTTTCACGGCGTTTGCCGGTGGACACTGCCGGCGCCATCAGGGCCTTGCTGATTTCGGTCGAACCACAAGACGGGCACGACACGAAGCCTGCCGCCGCCTGTTTGTCGAAATCCGCGCTGTTGCGGAACCAGGCCTCGAAGTCGTGGCCTTTCTCGCAGTGGAGGGAAAAGGAAATCATTCGGCCGCCTGCGACGCATCCCGCCGATTTGAAGGGCGATCTTCGCCAATCCGCTGCATTTCGAACTGCCGGGCATTGCGCAGATTGGGGACTTTGCCGCGCGCTTCACCTACCAAAGCGGTATCAATCTTTGCAATCACGAGCTGAGGCTCGGCATCGGGTGCTTCTGCCAACACCCGGCCCCAAGGATCGACAATCAGCGAATGCCCATAAGTTTCCCGCCCGTCTTCATGGCGACCGCCTTGCGCAGCGGCCAGAACGAAGGCACCGTTTTCAATCGCACGGGCACGCAACAAGACGTGCCAATGCGCTTCGCCGGTTTGCCGCGTGAAGGCGGCAGGAACCGTCAGCACATCCGCCTTTGCCAGCGCCTGCGCCTGGAACAGCTGCGGAAAACGCAGATCGTAACACACGGCCATGCCCAGCCGCGCAAAAGGCAAGGAAGCGACGACCGTCTTGCTTCCCGGCTGATAGGTAGCCGATTCCCGCCAGCTTTCACCATTATCGAGATCGACATCGAACATGTGGATCTTGTCATAGGTGGCGATGATGCCGCCATCGGAACCGAACAAAAAGCCGCGATTGGCGACCTTGTTGTCGCCCACGCCGATGGCCGTCGAGCCGATATGCAGCGTGATGGCCAGTTCACGGGCCAAACGGGACGCGGCTGCCACGACCGGATCTTCGTCCTGGGCGCGTAACGAAGCCATCAAAGAAGGACGATCGCGCATCAGCGCGCCCGTCATTTCAGGCGTTTGCACATAGGTCGCGCCTTTTGCGGCGGCTTCGCGCACCAAGGCTTCCAGCGAAGCGATGTTAGCGGCGACATCCATGCTGGAACGCATTTGCACCAGGGCGGCGGTGAACACAGTCATTTCACGTTCCTTCGGCCTTGTTCCTCAAGCTGCCAGCAAAGGATCGAGCTTACCTGCATCGTTTAAAGCATGCAGATCATCACAACCGCCGACATGCTGGTCGTTGATGAATATCTGCGGAAAGGTCGAGCGACCGGAGCGGCTCATCATTTCCTGCCGCAATTGGGGAGAATTGCTCGCATCGTGCTCGGTATAAGTCACGTTCTTGCTGTCGAGCAGACGCTTGGCCGCCGTGCAATAACCGCATCCCATTCGCGTATAGATCACAACATCGGCCATAGCTGTTTCCCGTCAAAATTCTGAAACACCCATATAGATGCGGCGAGAGACGGGCGAAAGACCTGAGGGCATCACGATGCTTTCTTTGTTGAGAACCCCGTCAGCCCTCGTCCTGTTCGACATCAAACCGATCCGGCAGAACGCGGGAAAATGTGAGAACCTCCACCTTCAGCGCTCCGGCGCGCATCAAGGCCCGGGTGACGGCTGAAACGGTCGCGCCTGTGGTATAAACATCATCGATCAGCAAGATCCGCTGCCCTGAAACAACCGTGCGCATGGCTGGATCGACACGGAACGCGCCGCGCACATTCTCCTGTCTCTGACGCGCCGCAAGGCCCACCTGTTGCTGCGTTTTCTTGATGCGGCGAACGAGATCCGGCTGGAACACATGACCGCTGATGGCCGCCAGATGGCGGGCGAGTTCGGCCGACTGGTTGTAACGGCGCTGGAAAAAGCGCCTGCGATGCAGAGGGACCGCTGTCACCAGATCGATCTCACGCAAAAGTTCTTCACCCGCACGCTGCATCCATCGTGCCATCCATGGCGCAAGATCACTGCGATCGCTATATTTCAGGTCACCCACGAAGCGACGCGCCAAGCCGGTATGGATCACCGCCGAACGCAACCGCGCGAAAGGCGGCGGTCGGCTGATCGCTTCAAGGGACAGGCTGGTGTCGACATCCGGTTCAAAGCCGCGTCCGGCCTCGGGCTTCAACGGGGTTCCCATTACCGAACAATAAGGATGCTCTATCCAAGCGAGCCTGTTCCAACAGGCGCCGCACAAAGCGCCTGGCTCTGCGAGCTGGTGTTGGCAGCCAAAACAAAGGGGCGGAAACAAAATCCGACCTGCGAAACGTCCCGCCACCCGCGGCCAATGCCGCCAGCGCGCCCAACCTGTCTTGATCCCACCCGCATCGCGCACGTAAAAGCGCAGTCCCCGTTTGCTTGATGCGTTGAAGGTGCCCGCCTTGGAGCCGATTGTCGATACCGACCTTGTTTTTCAACACAAGCGCCGCGCGCTCACGCAAAACGCGGAAAACGGAATCGACTTCCTGATGACGCGCTCCGCTGAAGACCTCGCCGACCGGTTGTCGACCGTTTCACGCCATTTTCCGAGGACGGCGTCGCTGTTTTCCCTCACCGGTCACGCTGCTCAAACGCTGCACGAAAGCGGCAAGGCGGGCGAGGTACGGCGTGTGGAAGCCGATCGGGCCTTTTTTCATCACGAAGAAGGAATGGTCGCGCCTTTCGAAACCGTACCTTTCGAGCCTGAAAGCCTCGATCTCATCGTTTCGCTTCTTTCGCTGCATGAAGCCAATGATGTGCCGGGAGTTCTGGTCCAGATCCGCCGCGCACTGGCGCCGGACGGCTTGTTCCTCGCTGCATTGCCCGGCGCTGGCACATTGCAGGAATTGCGCGATTGCCTGCTTCAAGCGGAAGTCGAACTCAGCGGCGGCGCAAGCCCGCATGTTCTGCCCTTCGCGGATGTGCGTGACATGGGCGCACTGTTGCAACGCGCGGGCTTCACCTTGCCGGTTGCAGATCTCGAAACGCTGACGGTGCGCTACGACAATCTTTTTGCGTTGATGCGGGATTTGCGTGCCATGGGTGCTGCCAACGCGCTGTTGGCGCGCGCACGCAAGCCCACCAGTCGCGCCGTATTTCTTCGCGCGGCCGAACTCTACCAGGAACGCTACAGCGATCCGGACGGACGCATTCGTGCGACCTTTGCGATTGTCTGGTTATCGGGCTGGGCGCCGCATCAATCCCAGCAAAAACCCGCACCGCGCGGCAGCGCCACAGCTTCGCTCGCCGACGCCTTGAAGGCGAATTAAAGAGGTTCGGGGCCGCCTGAAGCGTTTAGCAATCTGGCAAACGGTGATCCTGCGCATCGCAAACGGCACGTTGGGGAAGAACAGGCCCTTGCCATGGACGGGCGTTGATGCTGCCGGTTGTGGCGTAATCGACGTTGAACCGATCCGACCCGATATTGTCGCGCAGCAGCATCGGCGTGAGGAACAGGCCGAAAGCGACGAAAGCGGTTCCAAACAACAGCGTCGAGCGCAACAGGATTGAACGGCACGCCCAATACAAGGCTTCGCGATCGCGCGTGCGGGATGAACCCGTCCACTTGTCCTTCATTGGTTTCGACGCTCCTGAACCGACGGGCGCAGTCTCAACGCCCGGTTTGGTTCAAACTTTCATGTGCGCCTGAAATATTTGTTAATCCCGCGATTAACGCTGTTTGCAGAAATCACAGCAAATCCATCAAATGCGCGACCAAAGGTTCATCGGCCGGCGGCATCGGATACTCGCGCAAGCGGTTGGGTCGCACCCATTTCAACGCCTGCGCTTCACGCGCCTGCGGTACGCCCCAAGAACGGCGGCACACATAAAGCGGCATCAACAGATGGAAACTCTCGTAGGAATGGCTGGCGAAGGTCAGCGGCGCGAGGCAGGAGACCTTGGTTTCGATGCCAAGCTCCTCGGCCAGTTCGCGTATGAGCGCCTCTTCCGGCGTTTCGCCCTGCTCGACCTTGCCGCCTGGAAACTCCCACAATCCGGCAAGCGATTTCCCTTCCGGGCGCTGGGCAAGCAACACGCGACCGTCACCATCGACCAAGGCACAGGCGACAACCAGCAAAAGCTTCCTGCCGCTATGTGTTTCGCTCATAACAGCCCTCCGGCATCATGGCCTTGCGGGCGACGATAATAATACCCGTAGATCGCCTCAAAACCGATCGAGCGGTAAAGCGCGATCGCGACCTCGTTATTCGCTTCCACCTGAAGCCAGGCCATGCGCGCGCCGCGCAGCCGCGCCCATTTCAAAGCCGACAGAACCACGCGCCGACCATAACCCTGGCCGCGCACTCTGGCATTCGTGGCCACTTCGAACAGACCTGCCAGATCGCCATCATGGACGCAAATGGCAGAGGCCAATGGCTGATTGTCGGCTTCCAGCGCGAACAATCCGACTTCCGGCACGATGGCACGGATCACATCCGTCAAACCGGGGCGCACCACGGGCCCCAGCCCATGCACCTCAAGCGCAGCAGTGATAAAGCGATCGACGTCCTTCAGCGGGATCTGATCAAGCGCCGCATCCACCGGAGTTTCCCGATCCAACTCCATCGCCATGACCAGCGAGGGACGAACGAGATCCCAGCCCAACGTATCGAAATGCGCTTCAAGCGCATTGCCCGCCAAAGGCGACAGGCGGAACGTCAGCGGACGGCCAAGTTCTGCGAAACGCTCCCCTTGTCTTGCGATACGCCGATCCAGCTCATGCAAATCGCCGGGATCCAGCGGATTGACCGAGTTCAGCCGCTTTGCATCGTGTCCCGGCGTCAGTCGAACGACCCAGGTGCCATCATAATGGACGTCCTTTGCGGGCCAGGCGCGAAAGCCGGCCGCCTCGAAACGACGGACAAGGCCTAGATGCTGCGCACGGTCCGGGAGCTGATCAGCCACACGATCTCCTTACGTCAGGCGGTCTTACGACCGGTAATCACCGTTGATCGCAACATATTCCTTGGTGAGATCACAGGTCCATACGGTAGCCTTGCCTTCACCCAGGCCGATATCGACCGTGATGACGATTTCCTCGTTCTTCATGTAATCCGATGTGGCGGCTTCCGAATAATCCGGATCGCGCTCGCCTTCACGGGCGACGCGGATGTCGCCAAAGGAAATCGACAAGAGGTCACGGTCGGCCGGTTCCCCGGATTTGCCGACAGCCATCACAACACGGCCCCAGTTGGCGTCTTCGCCAGCCACGGCCGTTTTCACCAGCGGCGAATTGGCGATCGACAAAGCGATCCGCTTGGCCGACAAATCGCTTTCGGCATTCTTGACGGTGATCTCCACCTGCTTGCGCGCGCCTTCGCCATCCCGCACGACTTGAAGCGCCAGGGATTTCAGCAGGTCCACCAGGGCCAAGCGGAATTCGGCGAGTTTGGGATCGTCAGGCGTATCCGCCATCACGGCGCCGCGCCCGGCAGCCCTGCCGGTTGCAAACAACATCAACGTATCGCTGGTGGAGGTGTCGCTGTCGACCGTCACGGCATTGAAGGTGCCGGTCACCGCTTCCGACAACAGAGCCTGCAGGGCCGGTGCGGAAATCGGCGCGTCGGTCGCCACAAAGGACAACATGGTCGCCATATCGGGCGCGATCATGCCGGCGCCCTTGGCAATGCCATTGATCGTCACCGGCACGCCGCCGAAATCCACCATGCGGGTAGCGTATTTCGGATAGGTATCGGTGGTCATGATCGCCTTGCCGGCTTGCGCCCACAGCGAAGGTTCGGCTTGTTGCGAAAGATCGCTCAACAAATGGGTGAAACGAGCAGGATCAAGCGGTTCACCGATCACGCCGGTGGAGGCCAAAAACACCTCGCCTTCATTGCAGCCTGCTGCCCTTGCGGCCGCTTCAACAGTGGCGCGCGTGGTTTCGCGCCCTTTTTTGCCGGTGAACG
>JAFAGL010000139.1 GCA_023422735.1 Pseudomonadota bacterium | reverse complement strand
CAGGTGCTCGCGATGGTTCAGGAACCAGGGCAGCCGAGCCGCTTGATCAGCCTCCCTGAAGCGGAAGAAAAAGGCGAGCAGGCGCAAGACGGGTTGGACGGAGCTAGCCAGGACGCCGCGGCTGGTGCTCTCGACGAAGTCGTTCCGGATCAGTCTGCAACTGTATCCCCGCAAGCGAACCCCCAAACATCGGAGCCTTCTTCGTCGGTGAGCGCGCCAACGGCCGATATAGCTAAGGGCACCGCGAGCGTTGAAGCCGTCGAAATCGAAGGTGACATGATCTATGTTGCTGGCAAGTCCGTGCCAGATGTCATGGTCCGTGCTTACGCAAATGACGAGTTTCTAGGTGCGTCCCGAGCCTCGCGGGACGGGCAGTTTCTGGTTGAAGCCCGCCGTGCGCTTGAGGTCGGTGGATATACGATTCGTATTGACGTCATCGGAAAGGATGGCGCCACCGTAACGGCGCGCGCAGCTGTTCCCTTTGAACGTGAAGCCGGCGAGACCATGGCCGCCGTTGCGCCGCAGGAGGACTCGAATGGAGGGACAACCGACGTTGCCGTAGCTGAAACTGAACCGTCCGGCACAGAGCCCGCGATCAGCCAAACCGCTGAAACGCCCAGCAGGTCCCCAGCGAAGGATTCGGGAACTAAGGCTACGGTGGAAACAAAAACTGCGCCGGCTCTGCAACGTGCCAGCACCGCGGTGATCATTCGCCGAGGCGATTCCTTGTGGCGCATTTCCAAGCGCGCTTACGGGCGAGGAACGCGTTACTCGACAATCTATCTCGCCAATCAGGATCAGATCCAGAATCCTGATCGAATCTGGCCAGGCCAGATTTTCCGCATGCCAGAAAGCACCAAACAGGGTGAGAAAGCAGATATGAGCCGCTTGGGCGAACAGGCGACGTCCAGCGAGTAACTTCAATTACCTTGCAGCTTGAGTATTCATCGTTTATCGTCGATAGACGATGAAAAGTCTTAACTTTAATTCTGGCATTGAATGCGATGTGCGCTTTGCTGCCGGGATGTCAGCATTGTCGCATCCGGCCCGGATACGAATTTTGCGGGAATTGTCCAATCAACCGACTTGCTGCTGCAAGGATGTTGTGGGGCGATTGGACCTTGCACAATCGACGGTGTCACAACATTTAAAGATATTGGTGGATGTTGGCCTGGTTGCATGTGCGGCCGATGGGCAACGTTCGCGCTACACGCTTGATGTTGAAGCTCTGAAGGATTTGGCAGACCGTTTGGCCTGTTTGTCTGGATCGTGTTCGGCATCCTTAAACGAATTCTGCGGATAAATCTTTTGGCTGATCAGACTGTTTCGGCCGACTCCGGATCGCTTTTCCGGACGCTCGGCAATCTATGGCCCTATATGTGGCCAACCAACCGGCCCGATCTGCGGAGCCGGGTTCTTTGGGCGAGTTTCTACCTTGTTCTTTCCAAGATGATTCTGATCGGCGTGCCCTACTTTTTCAAGTGGGCAACCGATGCGCTCAATGGGCAGTTGACGGTCAGTGAATTGCTGCCGGCCATGTTGCTTGGTCCGGTGATGCTGGTTGTCGCCTATAATGTCGTTCGCACGGTGCAACTTGGTCTCAACCAGTTGCGAGATGCCTTATTCGCACGTGTGGGCCAACATGCGGTGCGTCAGCTTGCCTTCAGAACTTTCGTCCACATGCACAATTTGTCGCTGCGATTCCATCTGGAACGCCGCACTGGCGGACTTTCCCGCATCATTGAACGTGGCACGAAGGGGATCGAAACGATCGTTCGTTTCACGATCCTGAACTCAGTCCCAACCTTGTTGGAATTTGCGCTGACCGCAGTGGTTTTCGCCTGGGCTTACGGGTGGCTATATGTGGCCGTGATTGCGATCACGGTTGCTGCCTATGTCTGGTTCACGGTGAGGGCAAGCGACTGGCGCATCACGATCCGCCGTGAAATGAACGATTCTGATACGGATGCGAACTCCAAGGCGATCGACTCGCTGTTGAACTTCGAAACCGTTAAATATTTCGGCAATGAGCGCATGGAAGCTGAGCGCTTCGATCGTTCGATGGGGCGTTACGAGTCTGCCGCAACCAAAACCTGGACTTCGCTCGGTTGGCTGAATTTCGGTCAGGGCGTGATTTTCGCGATAGGTATGGGGATTGTCATGGCTATGTCGGCGAGAGAGGTCATAGCCGGCACCCAGACGATCGGCGATTTCGTGTTCATCAATGCGTTGCTGATGCAATTGTCTGTGCCGCTGAACTTCATCGGTTTTGTTTACCGAGAAATTCGGCAGGCCGTGACCGATATCGAGCAGATGTTTGGTCTTCTCGACATGAAACAGGAAGTGACGGATGCAGCCGGTGCCAGACCGCTGAAGATTTCGGACGGCACTATCCGGTTTGAAGACGTGCATTTCGCCTATGATTCCAACCGAAAAATCTTGAAAGGCATCTCGTTCGAGGTTCCGGCGGGCAAGACGATCGCCATTGTGGGACCGTCGGGCGCAGGCAAATCCACGATATCGCGCCTTTTGTTCCGTTTCTATGATGTGCAAGCCGGGCGAGTGACGGTGGACGGTCAGGACGTGCGAGACGTTACGCAGGAAAGCCTGCGCGCTGCGATCGGCATGGTTCCTCAGGATACGGTGCTGTTCAACGACACGATTGCCTACAATATCCGTTATGGACGACCCGATGCGACGACGCCCGAAATCGAACGCGCGGCCGAGCAGGCGCAGATTGCCCACTTCATCGAGAATCTTCCCGAAGGGTTCCAGAGTATGGTAGGCGAACGGGGTCTCAAGCTTTCCGGTGGCGAAAAGCAACGCGTGGCGATTGCCCGTACAATTTTAAAGGCGCCGCCTTTACTGATTCTGGACGAGGCGACTTCAGCTCTTGATACGCAAACAGAACAATCCATCCAGGCTTCGCTGGATGAGGTCTCCAAAGGTCGAACGACGATCGTGATTGCGCATCGTTTATCTACTGTCATTAACGCGGATCAGATCATCGTTTTGCGGGACGGTCAGGTCGCCGAACGTGGCACGCATGCTGAGTTGTTGTCCGAAGATGGGCTGTACGCATCTATGTGGATGCGTCAGCGTGAGGCAACGGAGGCTGAGGAGCGTTTGCGGCGCGCGCGCGAAGCGGAACAGCGGGGTGAGCAGACAGCCTCGACCGTCATGTTCGAGCCAAGCTGATCGCGTTCACGCTTTGGGGAGAACTTCGGGTTGCGTTGCGAGGCGCAACCCTTTCGGCTAAGCACAACGGCGATCAAGAGGACTTCGCGCATGACACTGGCGGACACTATCCGCAATACGCTGACGCCAATCCACAAGGCCGGCTATCCGTTTATCGCCGGCTTTGCGGTTTTGACCGTCGTATTGGGGTTGATTTGGGAACCGCTGTTTTTCGTCGGCCTGGTGTTAACCGCCTGGTGCACCTATTTCTTCCGCGATCCTGAGCGGGTGACGCCGGTTGATGATGCATTGGTCGTAAGTCCTGCTGATGGACGCGTATCGGCTGTCGGTCCGGCCGTGCCCCCGCGTGAACTTGGCCTCGGTGGAGGCGAGATGATCCGGATATCCGTTTTCATGGATGTCTTTTCCTGCCACGTGAATCGCTCGCCGGTGCGCGGGCGGGTGAGCAAGATCGAGTATCGTCCCGGCAAGTTTCTCAATGCCGATCTCGACAAGGCCAGCACGGAGAATGAACGCAACGGATTGTTGATCGAGAGTCCACACGGAGTGGTTGCCTGCGTGCAGGTCGCAGGTCTGGTGGCGCGGCGAATTATCTGTTGGGTGGACGAAGACGGCGCTTTGTCCGCTGGCGAACGGTTTGGTCTCATTCGTTTCGGATCGCGGCTTGATGTGTATCTGCCATC
Source organism: Pseudomonadota bacterium (assembly GCA_023422735.1). Taxonomy (GTDB): domain Bacteria; phylum Pseudomonadota; class Alphaproteobacteria; order Rhizobiales; family Rhizobiaceae; genus Tianweitania. The sequence goes on along the minus strand of JAFAGL010000139.1, from coordinate 1,603 downwards.
CGGTGCCGTTCCGCGTGTTGCAGTGGGGCAAACGGCCGTAGCAGGCGAGACCGTTCTTGCCGAGTTCGGGCGCGCCACCGGTGCTCCCCTGGTGCGGATTTCCTGATTTCAGATGCTCGATCCCCACAAACCCTCGCAGGAACATGACAAGCCTTCATACAGGCTGCGCCGCATTTCCGTCCGCTTGCTGATTCCCAATCTGTTGACCTTGCTGGCGATCTGCGCCGGCATGACGGGTATCCGGCTGGCTTTCGAGGGGCGCTTCGAGATTGCTGTTGTGATGGTGCTGGGGGCAGCCTTTCTGGACGGGATCGATGGCCGCGCAGCGCGAATGCTGAAGGCGACCTCCAATTTCGGCGCGCAGATGGATTCGCTGGCGGATATCGTGAATTTCGGTGTTGCACCGGCACTGGTGCTTTATGCCTACCTTCTCGATCAGGCGGGCTCACTCGGCTGGATCGCGGCTATGCTCTACGCCATTGCATGTGGTCTGCGTTTGGCTCGCTTCAACGTTATGCTCGAAGACCCAGACCGTCCGCCCTGGAAAACCGCCTATTTCGTCGGTGTGCCTGCCCCGGCAGGTGCGGGTCTGGTCATGCTCCCCGTCTATCTGGGCTTTCTCGGTATCGAACCGGATCGCGGCTTTGCATTTGCTGCAGTGCTATCCACGCTTCTCGTCGCTTGGCTTTTGGTCAGCCAACTCCCGGTTTATTCCGGCAAAACGGCAGGCAAGCGCGTCACGCGCGAAGCGGTCATCCCGCTCACCTTGGGCGCTGTCGCCTATGTGTTGTTTCTAACAACATACACTTGGCACACCCTGGTGGTATCCGCCCTTGCTTATCTCCTATTTCTGCCGTTCAGCGTGCGTGCTTACACGCGTCGCGAAAAGCTTGAAGCCATCCGGTAGAGCTTAGCCTACGCAGCAGAAAAAGTCACATTCACGATATTGGGCACGGACATCAGATTTGGCGGTCTGGCGCTTAGCTGAACAAAAGTGTGGGCAGTTCTTTCATGTCGAGAAAGACGGCATCCGGCTTCAACTGTTCGAAGGCTTTCAGCAGCCCGCCAATCTGGGCGTGCGCGCCACCGGCAAACGCAAGAACCCGCATGCCTGCGCCTTTTGCGGCCTCAATGCCTGCCGGGCTATCTTCAATCACTGTGCATTGTTCCGGCGACGCGCCCATTTCGCGCGCCGCATGCAAAAAGAGATCGGGAAACGGCTTGCCGCGCGTGACCATGGTCGAACTGTAGATGTGCGGCTCGAAAAGATCGAGCAGGTTGGTCACGCGCAAAGACAAACGAATTCGATCGGGTTGACTGGACGAGGCCACGCAAAACCGCGTCGGCAGCGAAAGAAGCGTTTCCCGAATATTGGGAATAGGCTTCAACTCGCGTGCGAACCGGCCACGCATATCCTGCCTGATCGCTTCCATCTGATCATCGTTGAAATCCACTGCATGAATGTCACGCAGAACTTCGCGGATGGTTTTCATGCTCCGGCCGAGAAATTGGTCGTAGGCCAACTCCGCGGGAACACGACCGCCGGCGCGTGCGATATGATCCACGAGCACGGCAATGGAAATCGGCTCGCTATCAACAAGAA
>JAFAGL010000201.1 GCA_023422735.1 Pseudomonadota bacterium | reverse complement strand
ACGTTGAAGCCGCCGGTGATGATCAGGTCTTTCTGGCGCCCAACGATACTGACATAACCGTCGGTGTCTATCACGCCGATGTCACCGGTGATGAAGAAGCCGTCATTGCGCAATTCTTCTTTCGTTTTCTCCGGCATTTGCCAATAGCCTTGGAAAACATTGTCGCCGCGCACTTCGATCATGCCCGGTTCGCCCTGTGGCAGCGACTGCCCGGTTGAAGGGTCGGTGATCTTGAGCTCGACCCCAGGCAGCGGAAAACCGACTGTGCCGGCCCTGCGCTCGCCATCATAGGGGTTGGACGTATTCATGTTCGTTTCGGTCATGCCGTAACGTTCCAGAATGCGGTGCCCGGTGCGCGTTTCGAAAGCGATATGGGTTTCGGCAAGGAGCGGTGCCGATCCTGAAGTGAACAGGCGCATATGCTGGGTCAGCGTGTTGTCGAAGCGCGGATCATCCAGCAAGCGTGTATAAAAGGTCGGAACGCCCATCATGCTGGTGGCACGGGGTAGGGCAGCGATCACCTCATCCACCTTGAATCCAGGTTGGAAGATCATTGATCCGCCCGCAAGAAAAACCACGTTGGACGCAACAAACAAACCGTGGGTATGGAATATCGGTAGCGCGTGCAAAAGCACGTCCTCATCGGTGAAGCGCCATTCCTTCACCAACACTTCCGCATTGGACAGGAGGTTCTTTTGCGAAAGCATGGCACCTTTGGAGCGCCCGGTCGTCCCGGAGGTGTAAAGGAAAGCCGCGATATCTTCCGGTCCGCGATCTGCCGCCTGGAAAGTCTCTGCCTGGCCGGCCGCGTGATCGGTAAAGCTGCCGGACCCATCAGCCGCCATAGTCAGGAATTGCGCGCCGGCTTTGCTGGCCACCTCATTGAGCGAGCTTGCCTGGGCAGGATCGCCGATCAGAAGCTTGGCTTGGGCATTCTCCACAAAATAGGACACTTCCGCAGCCGTATAGGCCGTGTTCAGGGGAAGAAACACGATGCCGGCGGTAACGGCTGCGCCGTAGAGGGCGAGGGCCTGCGCGGATTTCGTGACCTGGACGGCCAGCCGATCACCCGGCTGCAATCCAAGATCAGCCAAGGTTGCGGCATAGCGTTGAACCAGACGATAAAACTCCCCGCCCGTAATGACAGTCGTATTTCCCACATAAAGCAGTGGCGTATCGCGATTCTCCAGCGGCGCAAGCAATGCGTCATGAAGCAAATTAGGCATGGGGAAGCTTTCCTTGATTGTTCATCGCGGCTTTGACCAGCCCCTTGATGGCGCGCGAGCTGGCAACCGTCTTGCCGCTCACGAAATCCTCGTGGTTCTGTTCCACCGTCCGCAGATCGTAAAGATAGTTGACCATCGCACCGCTGGACTGACGTAAACCGTTGGATGATAGATCGGCATTGGCATGGACGTCGTGAACCAGGGCGCCATTGCCCAGGTGAAACCGTGCCACCGGGTCGAGGGGCTGGCCGTCCGAGCGCTTTTCCTGTGCCAGATAGCGAGCGGTGAACTCGCGGATCGGTTCTTTCCAAACGGTGGGCAACCCATCCCCCGCCTGCGCTGCTTCCAGCAATCCTGCCGCGCGCGCATCTTCCGCAGCTTGCGTTTTCAGCCAGCGGTTGAAGCCGGGTATTGGCGACAAGGTCACATAATTTTTCAAATGTGGAAGTTCATGGCTGAGTTCTTCCACCACCTGCTTGATCAGCGAGTTACCAAACGAAATGCCGCGCAATCCCTCCTGGCAATTGGAAATCGAATAAAAGACAGCGGTGTCCGCGCGTGCCGGCAACAAAGGCTCGCGCTCTTCCGTGAGCAGCTTCTGGATTGAGTCCGGAATGCCGTTCACCAGGGCGACTTCCACGAAGATCAGCGGGTCATCCGGCATGGAAGGATGGAAGAAGGCGAAACAGCGCCGGTCCACCGGCAACAAGCGTCGGCGTAGCTCATCCCAGTTCGAGATGGCATGAACGGCTTCATATTCGATGATTTTTTCGAGGATGTTCGCCGGCGTCCGCCAGTCGATGTGGCGCAGCACCAGAAACCCGCGATTGAACCATGACTTGAACAGATGCACGAAATCGATATCCGCACGTTCGAATTGCGGATGTTGCGGTGCAAGGCGCAACAGATCGAGCCGCATGCGCACCAGTTCCGCGGTCGCACCGGGAACACGGTTCAAACGCCGCAGGAGTTCCTGGCGCGGGGGCTCGGAAGCCGTACTGAGCTTCGCCAGTCCCTTTGCATCCGGCGAAGCCGCATAATCGGCTGCCGCCTTCTGGATCGCCTTGGCATCGAGATCGAAATGTTCCGTCAGATCATTGAAGAAGGCAATCTTGTCGTCGTCTCCCATTTCGCGATAGCGGGCGAGGATGGTCCCGGCGATGCGGGTACCCGTCACTTCGCCGTTTCCCGCCATCAGATCCGTGCACAAATCGCGCATCGGCTTCCCGCTCGCAACGCCATCCGTCCAGGATGCGCGTTCAAACAGCGTTGCGATCAGGTCGCCGAAGAAACCGCCTGTCCGCATGGGTTTAGCATTACCGCCTTCGATACTCATGATGTCCTCAGATTGCCGGTCCCATCAACAGATCGGGCAGCCAGGTGACAATGCCCGGGAAGATGCAGAGGATCACGATCGCAGCCACCATGCACAACACGTAAGGCAGAGAACCCATCAGGATTTTCTTGAGCGAAATATCCGGTGCAATGGAATTGATCACATAGAGATTCAGACCGACAGGCGGCGTGATCAAGCCGATTTCCATGTTAATCGTGAGGATGACGGCAAACCAGTAGGGGTCGAACTGCGCCGCAGTCAGGATCGGCATCAGGATAGGTGCCGTCATCACGATCACAGCCACCGGCGGCAGGAAGAAGCCCGCCACCAGCAGGAAGATATTGATGATGGCCATCAAAACCCAGCGGTTGACATCGAGTTCGGAAATCCACTGGGCAATCGTTTGGGTGATAAACAGCGAGGACATCATGTAAGCGAACACGCCCGCCGCAGCGATGATGAACATGATCATCACCGCTTCCTTTGTGGAATCCCGGAACACGGACCAGATCATGCGTGGTTGCCACATCTTGTAGATCACCATCGCCATGATCAGCGCAAGCAGCGCGCCGACAGCTGCAGTTTCGGATGGCGTCGCAATGCCGCCATACATGGCGTAAAGCACACCAGCGATAACGACCAGGAATGGGATGACCCGCGGCAGGATCTCCAGTCGTTCGGCCAGCGTATAGCGCCGCGTCGACATGTTGTGAAACGTACCGGATCTGTAAGTGCTGTAGATCGTCCACAGCATGAACAAGGCAACGATCATGATCCCGGGCATGACGCCGGCAAGAAACAGACGCCCGATCGACGTTTCGGTGGCGATGCCGTAAACGATCATCGTCACCGAAGGCGGGATGAGAATGCCAAGCGTGCCACCGGCCGCGATCGAGCCTGCCGCGATCTCATCGGAGTAGCCGCGACGCCGCATTTCCGGAATGCCCATCTTGCCAATCGCCGCGCAGGTGGCGGGACTGGATCCGGACATCGCGGAGAACAATGCGCAAGCGCCGAGATTGGAAACCACCAGACCGCCCGGAACACGCGTCATCCAACGTTCCAACGCCTCGAAAAGGTCTCCTCCGGCACGTGTTGAAGCGATCGCCGCGCCCATGATGATGAACATCGGGATGGCCAGAACAGTAAAACTGTTGAGATCCGCGAAATACACATCCGGGAGCATGGAAAGTGCCCGTGTGCCATCGAAGGCAAGGAGAAATCCGGCAGACACAAGTAAAAGGCCGATGGCTACCGGTGCGCCTGAAAACAGGACCACAACCGTGACAACGGCGACGATAAGACCGAGAAGAAGCGGATCCATCAGTTTTCCTCCAAGCCGAATGGCCGGTCCAGGCGAAGATAAAGAGCGACGAGGTCGGCAATCAGCTGGAGCGTGTATAGGCCGAACCCGATCGGCAGCGCGAGCATGGGTATCCATAGTCGCACACCCCAGACGGTGCTTGATTTCCAATTGCGCGAGTAAGCCTCGTGCCAGCCGTCAAATGCGTAAACGGTCAGCGCGCCCATCAAGGCGATGCTCAGGATGAGAACGACATATGCCAGAACGCGCCGAGCCTTTATCGGCAGCATGGAGGGGATGAGGTCGACATTGACGTGACCGCGCAGCCGCTGGACATAAGGCAGGCCGATGGTGGTCACGGCGATCATCAGATAGATGACCGTTTCGGTCTGCCATATCGTGGATTGGCGTAAAACGAAGCGCACGAAGATCATCTGGCAGGTCACGAAAATCGACAACACAATAAAGGTTGCAGCGATCCACCCGCACAGGGTCGACAGTCCGTCGATGGCACGCAGGACCGGGTGTTTCACCAAAGCGGCGGGTTTGATGGGGACAGGTTGTTCCATTGATGGCCTCGATAGGGCAACCCGTCTCCGCACCGGCAAGTGAGCCAGTTCGTGCGATGATGCCGTGAGTGTGTGGATGGAGGCTGTGTGCTCG
>JAFAGL010000180.1 GCA_023422735.1 Pseudomonadota bacterium | reverse complement strand
TCGTATGCTGGTAGTATGGACGAGATTGTTGAGGCGACCGACCGCATTGAGGGTTGGTTAAGGCGCTGAGCTTGTTTCGTGGATCGTCTACTCCACATGTTCTTAAGGCATATTGGGGATGGAGACCATGCGCAAAGGCACAATCTTGATAATCGCAATCGCCGGTTTGGTTACAGCCTGCCAGACAATCACGCCTGAAGAGAGACGAGAACGCGATGAAACGGAGTGCAGATCGTATGGCTTCAAGACGCGAAACGATGCTTTCGCCAGTTGCATGCAGCGACTGGAATTAGACCGACGAGAAGCCCGCCGTGAAGCTTTTCGTTCCGAGCCTTGGCCCACTTATCGCGGATATTACGTATATCACTAGTTCAAAAGAAAATGGCCGGAAACTCCGGCCATTTTCTTAGAGTGATCAGAAAAAGGTCTTCCGCTGCCACCAGCCAGCTTTTCGCGGCGCATCATCCTTCCGTTCGGTTTCCGGCACAGACGATGTTACAACCGGCTCAGTTGCAGTGTCGCCCTCTGTCGCCGCTCTCCGACGGCTGGGTCGGCTTCGGTCTTCCTTTGGACCCGCTTGTGGTTCAACATCTGGCTGCGCTGATGCCGTTTCAGCAGGTACAGAGGCTTCGATATCGGCCGAAGCGACTGCAGTTTCCAAACCTTTCTGAGCATCCTTAGTTTCGGAAGCAATGACAGGTTCTTCAGCTAACTTCTTGACGCGCTTTGTTCGCGTACGCTTTGGTTTTGCCGGTGGTTCAGCTTCCCCAGCTGCGACCGCCGTTTCCACAGTCCCGACCTCCTGCTGACCGATAGTGGCCGCTGAGCTCTCAGCATCGATCGGCATTTCTATCAACTGCTCTGAAGGAGCAAGTTGCTTTGAAGTCTCAGGCAATGCATTTGTTGTTTCCAGAACAGACGTGCTTTCCTGATTAACAGTGCCTCTATCACCGCCTTCCGCCTCGCTGTTCTGATTATCCAGTCCCCCGACCTCATCGCGGCGGTTACGTCGACCGCCGCGCTTCCCGCGTCTGCGTTTTTTCTGATCGGCGTCTAACTCCGATTCTGGAACTGCAACTTCTGCTCCGGTCTGGCTGTTTTCGTCGCCTGTTGGTGCTTCGTCAGCATTGGATGCAAGGCCGTGATCTCCGGTTACAGCTTGACTGACCGGATGCTCCGAAGCGGATTCGCGATCACGATCCTTTCCACGCCGGCGCCTGCGCCTGCGCCGCTTCCGGTCGCCTTCCTGATCCCCGCTCGATTGTTTTGTCTCACTGCGATTGTCACCGTCGCCAGATTGATCCTCGTCCTGAGTCTCATCGATCTCAAGCGCGACTTCTTCATCAAGATCATCAACGACGGTCTCGTAAGATGGCGTCGTGACGGTGACGGGGTTCTCGACAGCGTCTCCCTTCGAGATGGCGTAATGCTGCGTACCAAGCGTTTCATCCGCTTCCAAAGAAACTGAAACGCCAAACCGCCCTTCTATTTCGACCAAGGTCGACCGCTTGTGATTGAGCACGTAAAGTGCGGTCGACACGGGCGTGCGAACTGTGATGTCGAAGCGATTATCCTTGAGAAGATATTCTTCGATCGCTCGGATGACGTGCAGCGCAACAGAAGATTCAGAGCGGATATGACCAGTGCCACCACAATGCGGGCAGGTTTGGGTGGTGGATTCCAGGACGCTCGCGCGGATGCGCTGACGTGACATCTCCAGCAAGCCGAAATGGGAAATTCTCCCAACCTGAATTCGTGCACGATCGTTCTTCAACGCATCTTTCATGCGTTTTTCGACCGCCCGATTGTTGCGGTTCTCTTCCATATCGATGAAATCGACAACGATCAGCCCGGCGAGGTCGCGCAAGCGCAGTTGACGCGCCACTTCGTCAGCAGCTTCGAGATTGGTTTGAAGAGCAGTATCCTCAATCGAGTGTTCCTTCGTGGAACGCCCCGAATTGACGTCGATCGCAACCAGCGCTTCCGTCTGATTGATGATGATATAACCGCCAGATTTAAGGTTCACTTGCGGCTGAAGCATCCGGTCGAGCTGACCTTCAATTCCATTGCGTGCAAAAATTGGCACTGTGTCGCGATAGGGTTGAACCACCTTCGCATGGCTGGGCATCAGCATTCGCATGAAGTTTTTGGCTTCTCGATAGCCATCCTCTCCAGCAACCTGAATCTCCTCGATATCCTTGTTGTAAAGATCGCGGACAGACCGCTTGATGAGCGAACCCTCTTCGTAAACCAGTGCTGGTGCGGTGGATTCGAGCGTGAGTGTGCGCACGTTCTCCCACATGCGCATCAGATATTCGTAATCGCGCTTGATTTCCGCTTTTGTACGGCTTTCGCCTGCGGTTCGCAGAATGACGCCCATGCCCTGAGGAACGTCGAGTTCCTTGACGACATCCTTGAGACGTTTGCGATCCTGCACATTGGTGATCTTGCGCGAAATCCCACCACCGCGCGCGGTATTCGGCATCAGCACCGAATATCTACCAGCCAAAGACAGGTAGGTAGTTAACGCGGCGCCTTTGTTCCCACGTTCTTCCTTGACAACTTGCACAAGCAGGATCTGGCGGCGCTTGATCACTTCCTGGATTTTGTATTGACGGCGGTTGGCGCGTCGACGAGGCTGAGCTTCTTCGATCGCATCTTCAGCCCCGACGGATTCGACCTCGTCATCGTCCGAATCATCATCGCTATCATCCCCCGAGTCATCGGAATCATTTTGACCGTGACGGGAAGCTTGATCTTCGAGTGTGTTGGTTTCGGAAACTTCGGAAGAATGCTCGGAAAGTTCTTCCGATATCACATCATTCTCAATCGATGCAGGCATTGCTGGCCCCGAATTGTCATCGGAACCGCCATTCTCGTCTTTGATGTCTTCGTCAGCCGCGTTAGAGTCTTCCGAGCCATTTCCGGCAACTGAATCATCTTCCGATCCCGAACCGCCGTCCTCATTCACTGGATCCTCGGTGTCCCCAATTCGAGGGCCGAATGAATTCGAGAGAAAGGATGGGCTATCCAAAGGTTCAAGTTCAACTAGCGGAGCGCCTTCGTCGGCATCTGAACTCTGCTTGTGCTCGGAATCAGGAGTTTCATCGCCCGACGCAAGCTGTTCAGCCTGATCTTTCTGGCGATTCTTGCCGCTGCGTCCACGCCGGCGACGACGGTTCGAGGGCTCCTCTTCGTCCTCATTGTCTTCGTCTTCGGCTGCTTCAGCTTCCGCGCGCAAGAGCGCTTGGCGGTCGGCTACAGGAATTTGGTAATAGTCGGGATGAATTTCGCTGAAGGCAAGAAAGCCATGACGATTGCCACCATATTCCACGAAGGCAGCCTGAAGAGATGGTTCGACCCGCGTTACCCTCGCGAGATAGATATTTCCGCGTAACTGCTTCTTGTCCTGAGATTCGAAATCGAATTCTTCGATCCGATTACCTCGAGTAACTACGACCCGCGTTTCCTCCGGGTGGGAGGCGTCTATTAGCATCTTGTTGGGCATAATCAAAGATCTCCCCGGCAACCGGCCACCGGGACGCCGTTATCGGCGGATCTTCCTGGTTGGACGGCACGCGTGCGCCGGATAATTGCACGTTCGCAGACATCGACCGGTGCGCAAAGCCATCTCCGACCGCAGCCGACACGGCGCGGTTTCCATCTGGAAGGGGCATTACGGCGCTGACCAATCGTGTTCCTTGCGAATAGATTTCAAGTAAGCCCGAGGTTAAATCGGACCAGTTTGTTCGCTCGTTTGAGCCGGCCTAAAAACTTCGACCGTTTCTCCAAACCTGGCTTCCGATAACCAGAATCGCCAGGAAGAATAGGTTGGGATGATAACCACGCCGGTTACCCGCCTTGCGGCGTGGTTCACGGCGTCTCACGGGAGCGTGCACGTCACGCGAACCTAGCTTGCAGCGGGTGCTTGAAAAAGCGAACCGACATTGCTGTCACCCTGCTTCGCTTTTATGGGCTGGTCAGTTTTAACGCAACCTTTTTTGCCGAACACACCGAGGCATGAAGAGGGAGCTTGGCAACGCTTGTTTAACCATAGTTGGATACCGCTCGTTAACGGGTGAGCGCAAATGTCCCCGCCGTGAATTCACCGCGCTTAGCTCCGCGATTTCGAGTGGGGGGCAAGGCACGGGCATATGAGGTAAGGCGTGTTCGGTTATCTTTGCAGATCGATGAAAATTGCGGCGCTGATGTTCGTGGTCAGTTTCGCTGGATCCGTTTCTTCGTTGGACGCAAAGCCCCTTGAACTGCATGATTTGGCAATAGCGGGTGATGCCGTAAGAACCCGCCTCGTTTTCAGTCTCACCGAGGAAGCGGAGCCGAAGTTCATTATTCTGCGGTCACCATATCGGCTGGTCATCGATCTGCCGGAAGCAAAATTTCGCTTCTCTCAACGGTCGCTCAAGGCGCGCGGTTTGATTGCTGGTGTCCGTTACGGTCCTATGGGAAACGGGTCTTCTCGAATTGTCATCACCTCGAAGGGGCCGTTCAAGGTGTCGAACTTTGATCTGTTGCTGAATGAGGATAGAACGGGAAATCGGCTTGCTGTGGATCTGGAGGCCACATCGGAAAAGGATTTCGATGTGGCGCTTGCCGAGCAGGCGACCGCAACTGCTTCGACAAGGGTGGGTAGTTCTTCAGTCGTAAAAACCGACGCCATCGCCGCCAGCCGCAAGCGTTTCACCGTGGTGATTGATCCTGGTCACGGCGGAATCGATGGTGGCGCGAACGGAGTTTCGGGAACGGTTGAAAAGGAAGTTACCCTGGCATTTTCCCGCGAACTGCAGTCGCAACTTGCTAAGGTCGGAAATATCGATGTCTTTATGACGCGCGACGATGATCAGTTTCTTCGTTTAGATGAACGTGTGCGTTTTGCACGTGAGAAGGATGCTGATCTCTTGATCTCTGTTCATGCGGATACGATCCGACTCAAAGGGATACGCGGAGCTACCGTTTATACGGTTTCCGACAGAGCGTCGGATGCAGAATCTGCTGCCTTGGCGACACGCGAAAATCTGGCTGATGAGCTGGCCGGGATGAAAGTTGAAGATGAGGATCACCAGATTGCGGACATTCTTGTCGATCTGATCCGGCGTGAAACCCACTCATTCTCTATGCAGTTTGCAACCACACTGGTGAGTGAGCTAAAGCAGTCGATCACCATGATCAATAATCCTCATCGAATGGCTGGATTTCGCGTATTGAAAGCGCCGGATGTGCCTTCAGTGTTGGTCGAGTTAGGTTATCTGTCGAACGAGGCTGACGAAAAGCATCTACTTGATGACCATTGGCGTTCGAAAGCGGCGAAAGGCATCGTAGATGCCGTCATACAATTTGCCGGACCGCGCATCGGCCATAAAGAATAGCATTCAACGTAAATCGTGATATGGTTGCCCGCAAAGCACATCCTTACGATTAAGATTGAATTTGAGACGCGAATGCGCTCTTGCCGCATTTTGTCCATATCGTTTGGGTTAGTCGCCCTACCGATTGATGCGTCGCTCGATTCTTCCAACGGAAATCACGCTGGCGTGGGGTGCGGTGTCCGTGGATTGGAGATCGAATGATTAGGCTGATCGGCTACTTCTTTGGTGTAGGCGTAGCGCTTGCATTGCTCGCGGCAGTGGGTGTCGCACTCTATGTTGGCACCATCACGCGCGATTTGCCGGATTATGAAGTTCTGGCAAGCTACGAGCCGCCGGTCACAACACGCGTGCATGCCTCGGACGGCGCACTGATGGCCGAATTTGCCCGTGAGCGCCGGCTTTATCTACCTATTCAAGCTGTTCCCGATCGCGTGAAGGCCGCGTTCCTGTCGGCGGAAGACAAAAATTTCTACAAACATCCGGGTATCGATATCACCGGACTGGCGCGTGCAGCGCTTAATAATCTCCAGGGGGGCGGACTTCAGGGCGCCTCGACGATCACTCAGCAGGTGGCCAAAAACTTTCTTTTGACCAAGGATCAGACGATCGAGCGAAAGGTGCGAGAAGCTATCCTGTCGTTCCGTATCGAACAGGCCTATTCGAAGGACCGGATCCTCGAGCTCTATCTGAACGAAATTTACTTTGGCCTTGGCTCCTATGGTATTGCGGGCGCCGCATTGACCTATTTCGATAAATCCGTAAATGAACTTAGCCTGGCGGACACTGCCTATCTTGCCGCGCTTCCCAAGGGACCTACAAACTATCATCCGTTTCGTCACACCGAGCGCGCCCTTGAAAGGCGTAACTGGGTTATCGATCAAATGGTTGAGAATGGCTATGCGTCCGCAGAAGAAGGCGCAAAGGCAAAAGCTGCCGGGCTTGGGGTTACGCCTAGGCGTGGGGGCACATATCTTTTCGCGGGCGAATATTTCACTGAAGAGGTTCGGCGCCAGATCATTGCGCAGTATGGCGAGGACTCGCTTTACGAGGGCGGACTTTCTGTTCGCACGACGTTAGATCCGGCTCTGCAGAGAATGGCGCGGCGCTCCCTGCAAAGCGGGTTGATTAAATACGATACGCTGCGTGGCTATCGTGGGCCAATCACCTCGATCGATATTTCTGGTGATTGGGGCGAACCGCTCGGAGAGGTCAAAAACCTAGGCGACGTTCCTGAGTGGAAGGTGGCCGTCGTTCTGGAATCCGGAAAAAGCGGACTAACGGTGGGTCTGAAACCAGAACGCGAAGTTTCGGGCGCCTTGAAAGATGAGCGAGTCACGGCTGCGGTTTCTGCAGAAGACATGAAATGGGCGATGCGTCATGTCGTGGATGGCAAACGCCTCAACGCGAAGTCACCAGCTGATGTTCTTTCTCCTGGTGATGTCGTTTACGTAGAACCGAAGGGTGATGATGCCGCGCATTTGATTCTCCGCCAGGTTCCCCAGATCGAAGGCGGAATGATCGCTATGGATCCGCATACCGGCCGCGTACTCGCGATGGTCGGTGGCTTCTCCTACTCGCAGTCCGTGTTCAATCGTGCGACGCAGGCGATGCGCCAACCCGGGTCATCATTCAAGCCATTCTTGTATTCAGCCGCGCTCGACAATGGCTACACTCCAGCATCCGTGGTCATGGATGGGCCTATCAGCATTCGTATCGGCAGCTCAGTCTGGGAGCCAAAGAATTACGGCGGTAGTTTCGGCGGTCCATCTACCTTGCGCACGGGTATTGAGCGCTCACGTAACCTCATGACGGTCCGCTTAGCCAACGATATGGGCATGGATCTTGTCGCGGAGTACGCAGAGCGCTTCGGTGTTTACGACAAGATGGCGCCGCATATTTCCAATTCGCTAGGGTCCGGTGAGACGACGGTCATGCGCATGGTTTCCGGATATTCTGTGATGGCGAATGGAGGGAAATCCATCAAGCCTTCGCTGATCGATCGAATACAGGACCGCTATGGTCGCACTATCTTTCGCCACGAACAAAGAACTTGCCAGGATTGTAATGCACAGGCTTGGGACAATCAGCCAGAGCCTGCGATCATCGATAATTCGGAGCAGGTTCTTGATCCGATGACGGCATACCAGATCACATCAATGATGGAAGGGGTCGTTCAACGCGGCACAGCGACAACATTGCGCGAGCTTGGCCGGCCGATCGCCGGTAAGACCGGTACGACCAATGATGAGAAGGACGCTTGGTTCGTCGGTCACACCCCCGACCTCGTCGTTGGTTTATATATGGGATACGATAATCCGCGCTCCATGGGCAAGGGTGCTACCGGCGGTGGATTGGCTGCGCCGATTTTCAAGGACTTCATGACGGTTGCCATGAAAGATAGGCCGATTGTCGATTTCCGCGTTCCGGACGGTATGAAGATGATTGCTATCAATCGGAAAACCGGCATGCGAGCGATGGAAGGTGAACCCGACACAATCATGGAAGCTTTCAAGCCCGGCACTGGTCCTGCTGACAGCTATTGGGTTATTGGAATGGATGAAACCGCGACCGAACAATCGAGGGAATCGATTTCTCCATCGGCCAACCGTGCAATCACATCCGGGGCAGGTGGCCTTTATTGATCACGCTTGATAGCGGATTTAGCGCCGGAGAGTTGGCTGAGCACCTCAGCTTTACAGGCTTGAGCCGCATCCTTATGTTCCAGCCAAATTCAAATCCCAAATCAGAGGTGGTTTTCATGCGTGCGGAAACGCAATCGACGGTCGACGAGATCAAGCAGGGCATTGGCCTGCTGAGGAGGCATCTTTGACTGGGATCAGGCTTTAAAGCGGCTGGATTATCTCAACATGCGCTCGGAAGATGCTTCTTTATGGAACGACCCTCCAGAAGCACAAAAACTGATGCGCGAGCGCCAAACCTTGGATGACGGTATCAAGGCAGTTCGTGGCGTCACTCAGGCGCTTGAAGATAATGTCGGCTTGATCGAATTGGGCGAAGAAGAAGGCGACGATGCGGTAATCGCGGACGCTGAATCCGCAATCCGGGCGCTGAAGGCAGAAGTCGCCGCGCGCCAAATCGAGACGATGCTTTCTGGCGAAGCCGATGCGAACGATACGTATTTGGAAGTCCACGCAGGAGCCGGCGGTACTGAAAGCCAGGATTGGGCGTCAATGCTCATGCGTATGTATACCCGCTGGGCGGAAAAGCGTGGCTTCAAGGTGGAAATACTGGAACTGCACGACGGTGAAGAAGCGGGCATAAAGTCCGCTACGCTTCTACTGAAAGGGCATAACGCGTTTGGGTGGGCAAAAACCGAATCCGGCGTACACCGGTTGGTGCGCATATCGCCGTATGACAGCAACGCGCGACGGCACACGTCATTCGCGAGTGTCTGGGTGTATCCGGTGATCGATGATTCAATCGACATCCAGGTAAGCGAGTCCGATGTGCGGATCGATACCTACCGATCATCGGGCGCTGGTGGACAGCACGTCAATACAACGGATTCGGCGGTTCGCATTACACATCTGGCAACCGGGATTGCAGTCGCCT
The DNA here is from genome assembly GCA_023422735.1 of Pseudomonadota bacterium. Lineage (GTDB taxonomy): Bacteria > Pseudomonadota > Alphaproteobacteria > Rhizobiales > Rhizobiaceae > Tianweitania. Next base: position 8,368 of record JAFAGL010000180.1, on the reverse strand, counting down.
GTCAGGCAGGGCGTTCACAGCATCAGAACCGCGCAAAAGCTTGGGAGATGCTGCGTTCACGCTTATATGAGGAGGAACTGAAAAAGCGCGAAGCGGCGGCCAACGAGACCGAAGCATCGAAAACGGATATCGGCTGGGGGCATCAGATTCGATCGTATGTCTTACAGCCATATCAGTTGGTGAAGGATCTTCGTACGGGGCATGAAAGCACAAGCCCTTCGGATGTTCTTGACGGAGATCTAGATGACTTTATGGAGGCTTCGCTTTCCGCCAAGATCAATGGTAGCGCAGGTCAAGAAATCTCTGATATCGACTAGCGATTATCTATTTCAGATATACTCAAGAAAAAGGCCGCATCGATGCGGCATTTTTCTTTGAACTAATGGAAGAATATCAACAGAAGGATGATAATGGGGATCGGAATTCCTAAGAGCCAGAGCGCTAAACCCTTGAACATGTTGCCTCCAAATGCGGATCATTGTGTCTGAAGCTAACGCCTTCGGCACAAACGGGTTCCGATTTTTAGGGCTTCAATCTCGTTGCGTGCCAGCGAAGGTGATCGTCGATGAATGTGGAAATGAAGAAATAAGAATGATCGTAGCCTTCTCGCATGTTCAAAGTGAGAGAAAGGCCGGCATTCGCGCACGCCGTTTCAAGCAACCAAGGCTGCAAACCGGTTTCGAGAAAGCCGTCTGCTCCGCCTTGATCCACCAGAAATTCGGGAAATCGCCCGCCATCCTCGATCAATGACACAGTATCAAAAGCGCGCCAATTTGCCTGGTCTTCGCCGAGATATTTTTTGAACGCCTCATTAGACCAATGAGCACTGGAGGGGTGGTCGATTGGTGCAAATGCGGAGCAGCTGCGGAAACGTTGTGGGTTCTTAAGCGCAAAAGTGAGAGCGCCATGGCCACCCATGGAATGACCAAAGACAGATTGTCTGGTCATGTCGGCATGAAACTCACGCTCAATTAGTTTTGGCAGCTCATCAATGAGATAGGAATACATCCTGTAATTGCTGGAGTAGGGCGCCTCGGTGGCATCCAGATAAAAGCCGGCGCCAGATCCAAATTGCCAGTTATCTTTCTCGTCAGGAACTGAGTTGCCACGGGGGCTTGTATCGGGGCAAACGACAATCAATCCCAGTTCTGCAGCAAGGCGCCGATACTCGCCTTTATCCATTACGTTCTGATGCGTGCAGGTCAAGCCGGACAGATACCACAAGACCGGAAGCCTTTCCCCCGGTTCATGAGGCGGCACGAAGACTGCAAACGTCATCTCGCAGGCGCATTCTTCCGATGCGTGGCTGTATACGCCTTGAATGCCACCGAAAGATTTCGCTGTTGAGAGGGTTTTCAAGACTTGGCTCCTAACTGTTGGCGATGGTTTAAGATGTGGGATACAGTTGCGGCGCGACGATAACCAACTTAGCAAACGCCGAGAAGTGGCGGCTATTCTTTCATTTCTCTGGTTGCCCGACGTATTGCGAGTTCCAGTGCGCTCAGGAAACTGGATCGGTCCCTCGTACTGAAAGCTGGAGTAAATCCTTTAATCTCTCCGGTTTCGCGCAGATGTTGCTTCAAGTCGCGCATGGCGACCGCCATCCCAATACTTTCGGGAGTGAAGGCACGACCAGTCGGTCCCAAAACCCAGGCATGGCGCTCAACGCAACGTGCCGCTAAGGGTACATCGGCTGTGATAACGATATCTAAGGGTTTAACATTTTCTACGATCCAGTCGTCGGCGGCATCAGCGCTGGCGGGAACGACGACATGGCGGATCATAGGATCGCGGGATGGACGTAAGCCACCGTTGGAAACGAATGTTACAACAACTGCATGGCGCTCGGCGACGCGAACGACTTCTTGTTTGACCGGACAGGCATCTGCATCGACAAGAATTTGAGGCTTAAGGTTATCCGACATATGGATGGCTTACATCAACCTTCTCGCAGCCGCCATCCTTGTTCAATTAGGCAGTCGGCAGCGCGTAAACTCCATATGTCCAGTCCTCAAAGTTTCCGGCGCTACGAGTTCCAGTGCAATCTCTTCCTTTTCAACCCCGTCGACAAATCAGGAGGCCAGTGATTTCGCACGGCGATTATCGAGTTCGGGATTGGGTATATTACAAACGCTATCTGCACGTCTGATCGTGGTTGGCGTGATCACCGCAAACGCCTCTTAGTCTCCTTGGTCAATGCACTCGCATCGTACTGGAGTCAGTTGTTGTTTCGGTCGGCGGTTGCGCGCGCGAGGCCTCAGCCCCTGGTTCGTCCGAACAGCCGGGCCAAATTGTCAGAACCGCGAATGCCATCGTCGCTGGGAATTTCAAAATACGGATCCATGACGCTTATTTGGAAGCTTCAGATCCGCTTTTAATCCGCGCTAGTACACCACGACAGAACGAATGCTTTCTCCCGCATGCATCAGATCGAAGCCTTTGTTGATCTCTTCAAGCTTCAACGTATGCGTGATCATCGGGTCGATCTGAATTTTACCTTCCATGTACCAATCTACAATCTTTGGTACATCAGTACGTCCGCGAGCGCCGCCGAAGGCAGTACCCTTCCAAGTGCGTCCCGTAACAAGCTGGAATGGGCGAGTAGAAATTTCCTGCCCTGCACCAGCCACGCCGATGACGATGGATTCCCCCCAGCCTCGATGCGCCGATTCGAGTGCCTGCCGCATGACCTTAACATTGCCGGTGCAATCAAACGTGTAGTCGGCACCACCAATCTGGTCGGCGCCGCGCTTAGTCATGTTGACAAGATGAGGAACGATATCTCCTTCAACATCCTTCGGGTTGACGAAGTGGGTCTTGCCGAAACGTTCACCCCATTCCTTCTTGTCATTGTTGAGGTCCACGCCGATGATCATATCGGCACCCGCAAGCTTCAGGCCCTGGATCACATTCAGGCCGATGCCGCCGAGACCGAACACCACTGCAGTCGCCCCAATTTCAACTTTGGCCGTGTTTATGACCGCGCCGATACCTGTTGTGACCCCGCACCCGATGTAACAGATTTTGTCAAACGGCGCGTCGGGGTTTACCTTCGCTAAAGCGATCTCTGGCAGGACCGTGTGGTTCGCAAAGGTCGAACAGCCCATGTAATGAAAAATCTTGTCGTTGCCGATCGAAAAGCGGCTTGTGCCATCCGGCATAAGCCCTTGACCCTGGGTGGAACGGATCGCTGTGCAAAGATTAGTCTTTCGCGACAGGCAGGAAGGGCATTGACGGCATTCCGGGGTATAAAGTGGAATGACATGATCGCCACGTTTCAAACTCGTGACCCCTGGGCCAACATCCACCACGACCCCCGCGCCCTCGTGCCCGAGAATAGCAGGGAAAATGCCTTCCGGATCTGCACCGGAAAGAGTGAATTCGTCAGTGTGGCAGATACCTGTCGCCTTGACCTCAACAAGGACTTCGCCCTCCCGCGGCTCTGCGAGATCAACCTCCATGATTTCAAGTGGCTTGCCTGCGGCAACAGCGACGGCTGCACGGGTTTTCATCGGCTAACTCCTTAAAATGTTGAGAAACTGGTTTCAGGTTTTGAACGGCGGATCAAGATGTCTTAGCGAAGCAAACATTCGTTAGGTTGGCTTGACGCAACCGCAGGAGATCATAAAAGAGGTTAATCACGAGGACCCGACAGTGTTCGACAAAATACTGATTGCAAACCGTGGCGAGATTGCTTGCCGCATTATCAAATCAGCCCGCAAGATGGGTATCAAGACCGTTGCGGTGTATTCCGATGCAGATCGCGATGCCATGCATGTGGAGATGGCTGACGAGGCTGTGCATATTGGGCCGGCACCCGCCGCGCAAAGTTATCTTGTTGCGGAAAAAATCATTGAAGCATGCAAGCAGACAGGCGCACAGGCAGTTCATCCCGGCTATGGTTTTCTATCCGAACGCGCTTCTTTCTGTGAGGCTTTGGAGAAACAAGGCATCGTTTTCATCGGTCCAAAACCCAAGGCCATTGAGGCTATGGGCGACAAAATCGAATCGAAGAAGTTTGCCAATGCCGCCAAAGTAAACACAGTACCCGGCTACCTGGGCGAGATTTCTGACGCTGATCACGCGATCAAGATCGCAGGTCAGATTGGCTATCCAGTCATGATCAAAGCGTCCGCCGGCGGCGGTGGCAAGGGTATGCGTATTGCCTGGAACGAGGTGGAAACGAGGGAGGGGTTCCAGTCCTCCCGGAACGAAGCCAAAAGCTCGTTTGGCGATGATCGGATTTTCATCGAGAAGTTTGTCGTCGACCCGCGACACATCGAGATTCAGGTTCTTGGTGACGCATTTGGAAATGTGATCTACCTCGGTGAACGTGAGTGCTCCATCCAGCGTCGCAACCAGAAGGTGGTTGAAGAAGCCCCATCGCCATTTCTCGACGAAGACACGCGCCGCGCAATGGGCGAGCAGTCGGTCGCACTTGCGAAGGCAGTCGATTATCAAAGCGCCGGAACGGTGGAGTTCATTGTCGACAAAGACAAGAATTTCTACTTCCTCGAGATGAACACGCGCCTTCAGGTCGAGCATCCTGTTACTGAGCTGGTCACAGGTGTTGATCTTGTCGAGCAGATGATCCGCATCGCGGCTGGCGAGAAACTGGCGATCACCCAGGATGATGTAAAGCTCACAGGCTGGGCGATTGAAAGCCGCCTTTACGCAGAAGATCCATATCGCAACTTCCTTCCTTCGATCGGTCGTCTCACACGGTATCGTCCGCCGACGGAAGGAAAGTTCGGCAATGTCATTGTCCGTAACGACACAGGCGTGACGGAAGGATCAGAGATTTCGATGTTCTATGATCCCATGATCGCGAAGCTCTGCACATGGGCACCAACACGTGACTCCGCAATCGACGCAATGTCATCGGCACTCGACGAATTCGTCGTTGACGGGATCGAACACAATATTCCGCTTCTCGCCGCGCTTATGCAACATCCTCGCTGGCGAGAAGGCCGTTTGTCGACCGGTTTCATCGCTGAAGAATATCCTGAGGGCTTTTCGCCGCGTCTGGCAGACGCACCGGAACAGACCGTCATTGCGGCGGTGGCCCTTTCGGTTGAACTTCTACGCCGCGACAGGCTTGATCGTCATTTTGACCGTTTCGCTCCTCATTCGGGAGCGATCAAGCCAGATTGGGTGATCCGCATTGGCGACGTCTATGTGGAAGCTTCGATCGCAGAAGGAATGGTCGGCACCCCGTTGGAAATCGATATGGTGATTGCCGGGCAGCCGTCTGTGACGGTAACCTGTGATTGGCGGCCCGGTGAACCTGTGTGGAAGGGCAGGGTCGGCGACCAAGCAGTGGTCGCTCAGATCCGTCCGGTCCTTAACGGCAATCGCATTGCCTGGAATGGCACTGCGGTTGTAGCCCGCGTCATGCTGCCAACGACAGCCGACCTAGAAAAGCTCATGCCGGTGAAACTGCCGCCTGATACCTCGAAAATGCTGCTATGTCCGATGCCGGGCTTGGTGGTCTCGATATCGGTTGAAGACGGACAGGAGGTGAAAGCTGGCGAAACGCTTGCGGTAGTCGAGGCCATGAAAATGGAAAATGTTCTGCGAGCGGAACGCGATTTGACCGTTTCGAAGGTTAACGCCAAGGCGGGCGACAGTTTGGCGGTGGATGCCGTCATCATGGAATTCGCTTAGCGAGTCCTGTGATAACTCGGTGCTTCGCTCTGGACGGGCAGCTTGTGATTTCAGACAATGCCGACATGACATATGAGTCCTGCCGGCATTTGCATTACCATGAGCGATAGACCTCCGCGTGATCCGCTAAAGCGGGAAGCGGCTTCCAGAGCCCCAGTACCCGAGATGCCAACAAGACCTTTCGTGCACCTGCGCGTGCATTCGGCTTACTCGCTTCTTGAGGGCGCCTTGCCAGTCGGCAAGATCGTAGGCCACGCTGTGAAAGACGGCGCGCCCGCCATCGCAATCACGGATACGAATAATCTTTTTGGCGCCCTAGAGTTCGCTCAGAAAGCGACCAAAGAGGGCGTTCAGCCCATCGTTGGCTGTCAGCTGAATATCGCATTTAACGATGAAGAGCCGGATACATCACGTTCGGGGCGCAAGGCCGGACCGACTTACCATCAGCTGGTTTTGATTGCTGGAACCGAAGCGGGGTATGCGAATCTCGTTCGCCTTGTCAGCCGTTCCTACCTCAGTCATCCAGATGTGGTATCGCCGCACGTCTCGATTGAGTGGATGGACGAACTATCCGAGGGAATTATCTGCCTTACGGGCGGCCAAAACGGCGCGATCGGTGCAATGTTGGGGAGCGACAAACGCGCTCTCGCGGAAGCTCGGCTAGCGCGTTTGGTGGCGATTTACGGTAACCGACTGTATGTGGAGTTGCAGCGCCAGCAGGGTTACAATCGTCGCATCGAGGCTGGGCTTGTTGATCTTGCTTACTCCAACGATCTGCCTCTCGTTGCCACCAACGAATCTTTCTTTCCCCAACGCGACGACTACGATGCGCATGACGCGCTGATTGCGATCGCGGAAGGCTCCGTCGTTGCTGAAGATAACCGTCGCCGTTTGACATCTGATCATTATCTGAAAAGCCAGGCCGATATGTGCCGGCTTTTTTCGGATATTCCGGAAGCAATCGACTCAACGGTCGAGATTGCGATGCGGTGTTCTTATTATCCGCAAAACCGAAAACCGATCCTACCCCGTTTTACAGGTGGTGAGGTTGCTGATACCGAGGAAGCAGTGCGGGCCGAGGCCGAAGAACTCAAACGGCAGGCTCGCGAGGGCTTGGCGTACCGCCTAGAGCATTTCGGTATCACGCCAGGCTACACGGCAGAGGAATATTCTGAACGCTTAGAGTTTGAGCTCGGTATTATCGAGCGCATGAAGTTTCCAGGCTACTTCCTGATCGTTGCGGACTTCATCAAATGGGCGAAGACGCACAACATTCCCGTCGGTCCGGGTCGTGGTTCGGGTGCGGGTTCGCTTGTTGCCTACGCATTGACCATCACGGATGTCGATCCGCTTCGCTTTTCCCTTCTCTTCGAGCGCTTTCTGAATCCAGACCGCGTTTCGATGCCCGACTTTGATATCGATTTCTGCCAGGATCGGCGTGAAGAGGTAATCCGGTACGTTCAGGAGAAGTATGGTCGCGATCAGGTCGGACAGATCATAACCTTCGGAACGCTTCAGGCACGCGCGGTGCTGCGCGATGTGGGACGTGTTCTGCAAATGCCTTACGGGCAGGTGGACCGGCTTTGCAAAATGGTCCCCGCAAATCCGGCCAATCCCGTGACGCTCGCCAAGGCCATCGAAGGCGAACCTCGCTTTCAGGAGGAGATCGATCGCGAGCCAATCGTTCAGACCTTGCTTGATATCGCGAAGAAGCTGGAAGGTCTTTTCCGTCACGCATCCACCCATGCTGCAGGCATCGTGATCGGCGATCGCCCGCTTTCCGAGCTCGTGCCGATGTATCGCGATCCGCGGTCGGACATGCCGGTCACGCAGTTCAACATGAAGTATGTCGAGCAAGCGGGGCTGGTTAAGTTCGACTTCCTCGGCCTTAAAACGCTGACGACGCTGGAAAACGCGGTGCGCCTCATAAGACGGCATGGTGTGGACATTGACTTGCCGCGTTTGCCTTTGGACGACAAGCTGACCTACGAGATGCTGTCGCGTGGCGAAGTCGTCGGCGTGTTCCAGGTGGAATCCGCCGGTATGCGCAAAGCCCTGATCGGCATGAAGCCAGACCGAATTGAAGATATTATTGCGCTTGTCGCGCTGTATCGTCCGGGTCCGATGGAAAACATTCCGACCTACAATGCGCGAAAGCATGGCGAGGAGGAGATCGCCTCCATTCATCCCATGATCGACCACCTGGTGAAGGAGACGCAAGGCGTCATCGTGTACCAGGAGCAGGTGATGCAGATCGCTCAGGTCCTGTCCGGCTATACGCTGGGCGAAGCCGATTTGCTGCGGCGCGCCATGGGCAAGAAGATCCGTGCCGAGATGGAAGTGCAGCGCGTGCGCTTCGTGGAAGGCGCGGTGAAGAACGGGCTGACCAAACCGCAAGCCGACTTCATCTTCGACCTGCTCGCAAAGTTCGCCGACTACGGCTTCAACAAGTCACATGCCGCGGCCTATGCGATCGTTTCCTACCAGACCGCCTATCTCAAGGCGCATTATCCTGTTGAGTTCCTGGCGGCGTCGATGACGCTCGACATGAACAACACGGAGAAGCTTTCGGATTTTCGGCAGGACGCGATGCGCCTCGGCATCGAGGTCGTTCCGCCTTCGGTAAAGACCTCGCACCGCATCTTCGAAGTCGGCGAGAACAAGATCTTCTACTCACTTGCGGCCATCAAAGGGGTGGGCG
>JAFAGL010000079.1 GCA_023422735.1 Pseudomonadota bacterium | reverse complement strand
TCAACGGCGGTTGGTTCGGCCAAGGTCCGGGCGAAGGCACGATCAAGCGCCTGATCCCCGACAGTCACGCCGACTTCGTGTTTGCGGTGGCGGGTGAAGAATTCGGCATCATCCTTTGTTTTCTGATCATGGGTATCTTCGCATTTGTCGTCTTGCGCGGGCTTTCTGCTTCCTTGAAAGAACATGACGATTTCACGCGCTATGCCGTGACGGGGCTCGTGACCTTATTTGGACTGCAATCCTTCATCAATATGGGCGTGAATGTGCAGCTCCTGCCTGCAAAAGGTATGACGCTGCCGTTCATTTCCTACGGCGGCTCGTCAGCCATCGCGATCGCGCTTTCGATGGGCATGGTGCTCGCGCTGACGCGTAAACGACCTGAAAAGCGCTCGCAGATCCATTATTCGATGGCCCGGGCACGCTCGATAGCTGCTGCCGAATAACAGACGGATCGACCATGAAAGGCATAATTCTACTGGCTGCCGGGGGTACCGGAGGTCATCTCTTCCCAGCCGAAGCATTGGCCCATGAGCTGAAAGCGCGCGGCTGGGAGGTTCATCTGGTAACAGACAAACGCGCAGGTCGATTTTCAGGCACCTTTCCGGCTGTGGCCACGCATCAGGTTGCGGCCTCGACCTTCGGATCGAAGAATCCAATGGCGCTTGCCAAGGCGCTTTGGACGATTTGGCGCGGGGTGAAGCAATCGACGGTGCTCATCAACCGGTTGAAACCGAAAATTGTGGTCGGGTTCGGCGGCTATCCTACATTACCGCCGCTGTTTGCCGCGACCCGGCGCAAGGTGCCAACCCTGATCCATGAGCAAAATGCGGTAATGGGGCGCGCCAATAAGGGGTTGGCGGGCCGCGTCACGGCGATTGCAGGCGGGTTCCTTTCCGAAAAAGATGGCGCTTACAGCACCAAGACGCTGACAACCGGCAATCCGGTGCGACCTGCCGTGATTACCGCGGCGGCGCGCCCCTTCAACCTACCTGGAAAGCACGATCCATTTCGCTTGCTGGTGTTCGGCGGAAGTCAGGGAGCGCAATTTTTTTCCGACGCTATACCCGCTGCAATTGCGCTTTTGCCGGATGGGCTGCGTCAACGTCTGCACATTGTGCAACAGGCGCGGGCAGAAGATGAAACGCGGGTGCGCGCTGCCTACGAGAAACTCGGCCTGCCGATGGATGTCTCGCCGTTTTTTTCCGATATGGCCGAGCGAATCGCCGATGCGCATATGGTGATTTCGCGTTCCGGCGCTTCCACCGTTTCGGAGATCGCCGTGATCGGGCGCCCAGCGATCTTCGTGCCCTATCCGCACGCGCTCGATCATGACCAGGCCGCGAACGCCGCAGCGCTTGCTGCAACCGGCGGTGCGGAAGTGCATCCGCAATCGAGCTTGACCCCGCAGCGGATCGCCGACCTGATCGCAGCCCGGATGGGCGATAGGCAGGCACTTGCCGGCATGGCTTCAGCAGCACGCTCGGCGGGCAAGCCGGATGCGGCAAGCTTGCTCGCGGATTTCACAGAAGTTATTGCAACCGGCGGAACCGTAGAAGAATTCAAACAAGGAGCGCCGCGATGAAAATGTCGAAAACGATCGGCCTCGTGCACTTCATCGGTATCGGTGGCATCGGCATGAGCGGCATCGCCGAAGTGTTGAAGAATCTGGGCTACGAGGTTCAGGGATCGGATCAGGCCGAAAGCGCCAATCTGCAGCGTTTGCGGGATAAGGGTATTACCTGCTTCGTCGGTCAAAAGGCTGAAAATCTAGGCCACGCGGAAGTCGTGGTCGTGTCGACTGCAATTAAGAAGAATAATCCCGAACTGCTGGCTGCCCGCGAAAAACTTCTACCGATCGTTCGCCGCGCCGAAATGCTGGCGGAACTGATGCGTTTTCGCCAGGCTGTCGCAATTGGCGGCACGCATGGCAAGACCACTACAACCTCGATGGTTGCTTCACTGCTGGAGGCTGGCGGCCTAGATCCAACTGTCATAAATGGGGGCATCATCAACTCGCTCGGCACCAACGCGCGCATGGGTGAGGGCGATTGGATGGTGGTTGAAGCCGACGAAAGCGACGGTACCTTTCTGAGGTTGCCGGCCGAAATCGCGGTGGTCACAAATATCGACCCCGAACATCTCGATCATTACGGGAGTTTCGATAAAGTGCGCGGTGCTTTCCGGCAGTTTGTCGAGAATGTGCCGTTTTACGGCTTCGGCGTGATGTGTATCGATCATCCAGAAGTTCAGGCACTGGTCGGGCGTATCGAAGACCGCCGCGTCGTGACCTATGGCGAGAATCCGCAGTCTGATGTGCGTTTTTCCAATCAGCGTTTTGAAGCTGGCGCCTCGGTATTCGACGTGACGATCCGGGATCGCAAAACTGGTGAGTCGGTGAAGATGAGCGATCTCAAGCTTCCAATGCCTGGGCGCCATAATGTTTCAAACGCTACGGCTGCGATCGCCGTGGCCTATGAAGTGGGAATTCGGGAAGCCGGCATCCGCCGTGGGTTGAGAGCATTCAGCGGTGTGAAACGGCGCTTCACTCATACCGGAAGCTGGGCTGGCGTCGAAATTTACGATGATTATGGCCACCACCCGGTGGAAATCCGTGCCGTTTTGAAGGCTGCGCGCGAGTCGACCAAGGGTAGGGTGATTGCTGTTGCGCAGCCGCATCGCTACACCCGCTTGCGCGATTTGTTCGACGATTTTGCATCCTGCTTCAACGATGCAGATACGGTATTGCTGGCGCCGGTTTACGCTGCCGGTGAGGAACCGATCCAGGGTGTGAATTCCGAGTCACTGGCGATCGCCGCACGTTCGGCCGGGCACCGGGATGCACGTTTCATTGAAGGGCCGCAGGTGATCGCTTCCGTTGTGCGCTCGCTGGCCAAGCCTGAGGATTGCGTTGTGTTCTTGGGAGCGGGCAATATCACGCAATGGGCTTATGCACTGCCCGGCGAATTGAATGGCGGCGCTGTGGCGGCGGCATGACGGCGGGAACAGATCTTCTATCCAGGTTGGGTGACAGTTTGTCAGGGCTTCGCGGTCGGTTAACGCCCGATGCTTCCTTGGAAAAGATCACCTGGCTACGCGCGGGTGGTCCGGCAGACGTAATGTTTCAACCAGCCGATGAGGAAGATCTCGCGGCATTCCTTCATGCGGTACCGGAAGATATTCCGGTGATGGTCGTCGGTATCGGCTCCAATCTTCTGGTACGCGAAGGCGGGATTCGTGGTTTCGTGGTGCGGCTTTCCATGCGCGGCTTTGGGGCGGCGACGCAAATTTCCGAAACGCGGATCGAGGCCGGCACAGCGGTGCCCGACAAGCATCTGTCAGGCGTTGCGCTCGATGCCGGGATTGGCGGGTTTCACTTCTATCACGGCATTCCCGGTGGGTTGGGTGGAGCCTTGCGTATGAATGCGGGCGCTAACGGGTTGGAAACACGCGAGCGTGTGGTGGAGGTTCGCGCGCTGACGCGGCAGGGTGAAAGGCGTGTTCTGACCAAGAACGATATGGGGTATGCTTATCGCCATTCCTCGGCGGGTGACGATCTGATTTTCACCTCCGCGGTGCTGGAGGGCTACAAAGAGGATCCTGCCACTATTCGCGCCAATATGGACGCGGTTCGAGATCATCGCGAAAGCGTTCAGCCGGTGCGTGAAAAAACCGGTGGTTCTACCTTCAAAAACCCAGAAGGCACGTCGGCTTGGAAGGAAATCGACGCGGCCGGCTGTCGGGGCCTGATGGTCGGCGGCGCGCAGATGTCGCCCATGCACTGCAATTTTATGATCAATACTGGCAACGCGTCGCCTTATGATCTTGAAACGCTTGGGGAAACCGTACGCGAAAAAGTCTTCGCGAACTCGGGCATCCGGTTGCATTGGGAGATCAAGCGGCTGGGCACGTTTCGCTCAGGTCGCAAAGTTTTGCCCTTTCTTGGCCGCGATGAACGCGACGCTTGATGCGTTGAGCGTGCGCATTTTACCTGAGTCCAAATTGCCATAACGGCAACTCGGTTTGCACACTTCCTGACATTCGGACTTGTCACAGAATCAAACCTCTGATTCTTAAGTGCAAGGGCGTTTTTGATTTGAGTCGTACAACCCGGTGACGGGGATTCCAGCTGGCGGATATCTTCGCCCGCAAGGCTCAAGCCATGTTCGCGCGATAAAGGCTAATGAACGTAAGCGGGGGCGCAACATCGATGGCGAAAAAGCATGTAGCTGTGCTGATGGGCGGGATTTCATCGGAGCGTCCGGTGAGCCTTTCATCGGGCAAAGCATGTGCTGATGCGCTTGAGATCGCCGGTTATCGGGTCAGCCGCGTTGATGTGGGTAATGACATCGGGTCGGTTCTGGCTGATCTAAAGCCCGCTGTGGCGTTCAATGCTCTGCATGGTCCCTTCGGCGAAGACGGCAAAATTCAGGGTATTCTGGAATATCTGCGGATTCCTTACACGCATTCCGGCGTACTCGCGTCGGCATTGGCGATGAACAAGGATCTCGCAAAAACAATCGCGGCAGCAGCAGGTATTCCTGTGGCTCAGTCGCGGGTAATGAAGCGCCTTGAAATCGGCGGTGAGCATCCGATCGAGCCACCATATGTGGTCAAGCCTGTATGCGAGGGATCAAGCTTCGGTGTGGTGATCGTCAAGGAAGGGCAGTCCTCGCCCCCGCAGATCATTGGCGGCGACGACTGGCCCTATGGCGAACAGGTTCTCGTCGAGCGTTATATTCACGGTCGCGAACTTACCTGCGCTGTGATGGGTGATGAAGCGCTTGGGGTTTGCGAAATCCTGACTGGAACGCATGCCTTCTACGATTACGATTCGAAATACGCCGAAGGTGGCTCCATCCATCAGGTTCCGGCAAAACTTTCACCGAATATTTACCAAACTATACAGAAACTCGCGCTCAAGGCGCATCACGCGATCGGGTGCCGTGGCGTTTCTCGCTCGGACTTCCGTTTCGACAATCGGTTCTCTGAAGAAGGGGAGATTGTCTGGCTGGAAATCAACACCCAGCCGGGAATGACGCCGACATCACTGGTGCCGGATATTGCCGCCAATGCGGGGTATTCGTTCGGTGAACTCTTGAGTTGGATGGTGGAGGACGCGTCTTGTTCGCGTTGAAAAAAGTTTCTGGCGATAAGCGCAGGAGTCTGATGCCGGGAGAGCGGGCGTCGGAGGCGTTTGTCGTTCCTCGCTTTTTGCGGCGGCCCGTCCGGATGCTGTCTCGTCTCGATGAGCTCGAAGCACGCATGCCACGATTTGCGGTGACTGGCATCACGTTTGTTCTTCTGGTTTCCGCTAGCGCCTATGGTGCTTATCTCGGTGGTCACATGCCTGCCGTGATGCAAGCCGTTTCTGCCCGCACGGGGTTTGCTGTCGCCGATATTCGTATTTCGGGTGACGATCAGACATCCGAACTCGATGTGCTGGCGCAATTGCAACTCGATGGATGGACGGCGCTGGTAGGCTTCAATGCAGATGCTGCGCGTGAACGTCTGATGGAACTTCCTTGGGTTGAAGGCGCGACTGTGCGGAAGATCTATCCTGACGCAATCGAGGTGGCCCTCATTGAGCGCAAGCCATTCGCGTTGTGGCAGCAAGGTCATGAACTCACAATTATTGAAGGTGACGGTCGGCCGATCGCGCCCTTTGCTGGCCGGACGGGGCGCGAGCTGCCGCTTGTGATCGGTACCGGCGCGCCACAAAAAGCCGCGCAGTTTGTCAAGGAAATGGCTGCTTATCCGCAGCTCGTCGACCGCGTGAAAGCGTATGTGCGCATTGCCGATCGCCGGTGGGATCTTCATCTGGCCAGTGGCGTGCAGATCAAGCTGCCGGAAACTGATGTGGACGCGGCGATCAAGGAACTGCTTGATCTGGACGCAACGCAGGGCTTGTTGTCGCGCGATATCGCAGCGGTTGACATGCGTCTTGCCGAACGGGTGATTGTCGAACTGACGCCGGGTGCCGTTGAACGGCGCACAGCGCAGCTCGAAGCGGAAAAGAAGGCCGCGAAAAGAGCGGGGCGGTCAATATGAGCTGGCTGGGCGGACATTCTGAGAGCGGCATGAAGCGGTCAGGCATCGTTTCAGTGCTGGATATTGGATCGCACAAGATTTGTTGCATTATCGCGAAGCTCAAGCCACGTGAAGAAAGCCAGCAACTGCGCGGTCGCACGCACCGCATCCAAGTTCTAGGCATAGGGCATCAGAAATCGCGCGGCGTGAAGTCGGGCGTGATCGTCGATCTCGACCGTGCCGAAC
>JAFAGL010000066.1 GCA_023422735.1 Pseudomonadota bacterium | reverse complement strand
CCAGCGCACGCCAGCACCAACCAGTCCGAACAGGGTGGCCACAACCACCTGCGCGAGCCAGAACAGGAAGGCCGCGACGATGGCCGCGCCGACCTCGTTCACGCCATAGAAGATCGGCGGTTGCAGGGCCTGAACAAGGGCGGTGAAGGCAAAGATCAGGCTGTGCACAAGCCCGGCGCATACATGCGGGAGGCCGCGAATGGTGATCCAGATCACGCTGCAAACACTGAGCACGACGCCCACTGTCTGCACGGCGAGGCCAAGATCATGCACTGTCAGCCCGCCCATAAATCAGGTCTAGCTGCGCCGGTCAGCCACGAAATGTGCGGCGGCGGCCAGAACGGCCGCGCGTTCGCCATAAGGTTCGAGCAGGTCGACCGCCTGCGCCACCAGTCCGTGTAATTGCGTTTGCGCCCAGTCGATCCCATGCAGGCCGGCAAGTGTCGCCTTGCCAGCGGCCGCGTCCTTTCCCGTTTTCTTGCCCATTGTCGCTTGATCCGCCGTCAAATCGAGCATGTCGTCGGCAAGCTGGAAAGCAAGGCCGATCGCGGCGCCGAAGGCGTGCAAGCGCGCGCGGTCGACCTCATCGCCGCCCATGATGGCGCCCGCCTCACAGGCATAGCGGATCAGCGCGCCCGTTTTCATCGCCTGAAGCGTGATGATCCCGGCTTCGTCGGGTGCTGATTGCTCGGCGGCCAGATCGAGCGCCTGTCCGCCCACCATGCCGCCAAAGCCCGAAGCGCGCGAAAGACCGGAGATCAACGCAAGCTTTGTTTGTGCGGGCAGCTCGGTTTCCTCATCGGCAATGATGTCAAAGGCCAGCGTCAGCAGCCCGTCGCCGGACAGGATCGCCGTTGCCTCGTCGAACGCCTTATGGACGGTCGGTTGCCCCCGGCGCAGGTCGTCATCATCCATGGCAGGCAGGTCGTCATGGATCAGCGAATAACAATGAACGCATTCAAGCGCGGCGGCGACCCGCAGAGCCGCGCCTGGGTCGGCCTCGAACAATAGCGCCGATTCCAGCACGAGAAAGGGCCGCAAGCGCTTGCCGCCATTCAACACACCGTGGCGGGCAGCCTGCATCAGATGGGCAGGGCGCGACAATTCGCCCTCGCGCGCTTGTTGGCCAAGCAGCGCGCGCAACTCGGTCTCGACGGTTTCGGCCCGTTCTGCCAAAAGCAGTTCGAATGCGGAGGCGTTGGATGTGTCCATGCTGTTTGCGATGAACGCAACCGGGAGCGCGGTCAAGTCCGGGTGTGAATGCGGTTAAGCCCTTTGAACCGTTTCCGAACTGGTTTAGATGCGCGCCAAAGATGCGGAAGTTTCGGCGCGGGAGTTTTCTGGATTGAGCCTACCGGCCGACGAGCGAAATGAAGAGCCAGCCATGATGTCACGGGGACGCGGTCCGTTGCGCACGCCGCCATCGCCGCGTCGATGGTTCAAGCGCATCCTGCTTTTGCTGGTCCTGCTTGCCTTGCTGCCGCTCGCACTGACGCTGATCTACGCCATTCCGGGCGTGCGTCCGGTTTCCACGCTGATGCTGGCCGACACCGTGACGGCACGCGCATATGATCGGCGCTGGGTGCCGATCGAGGAGATCGCGCCAGCTTTGCGTTATTCGGTCATCATGTCCGAGGACGGCCAGTTCTGCTCACATCACGGTGTTGATCTGCGCGAATTGCATGGCGTGATTCAGAACGCTCTGGCCGGTGAGGAAACGCGGGGGGCCTCGACCATTCCCATGCAAGCGGTCAAGAACCTGTTTCTTTGGAACAGCAGGTCCTTCATCCGCAAAGGGCTCGAAGCGCCGCTTGCGGTTTATTTCGATGCGGTGTTGAGCAAGAAGCGCATTCTGGAAATTTATCTCAACATCGTGGAATGGGGCCCGGGGATCTACGGTGCCGAATCCGCGTCGCTTTATCATTTCGGCAAGGCGGCGGCGGATCTGACGGCGCGCGAAGCCGCACTTTTGGCGGTAGCCCTGCCTAATCCCATCGGTCGCGATCCGGGAAAACCCACGCGCAACCTGTCGCGATTGGCAGATCGCGTGCAGCGCATGGCGGGCAATTCCAGCGGCTATACCGGATGCGTCCGTTAGAGACGTCCGCGTAACGAATTTTCTCATCAGATACTGGCCAAATGCGTTGGCCTTGTGTATAGGCACGCGACCTTTACAAGAAAGACCGGCCGGCCGCCAAGTTCCGAAGGGAGCTTTCGCGCAAGACTTTGCCGGACGATGGAGCTGAAAATGGCCGTACCTAAACGAAAGACCTCGCCGTCCAAGCGCGGCATGCGCCGTGCGGCGGACGCCCTCAAGGCGCCGACCTATGTCGAGGACAAGAATTCCGGCGAAATGCGCCGCCCGCACCATATCGACCTGAAGACCGGCATGTATCGCGGTCGCCAGGTTCTGGACGTCAAGGAAAGCTGAGCTTTTCTTTTCGGACCGTTGTTTGAAAAGGCTGGCCTCGCGCCGGCCTTTTTATTTGCGCGCAGTAAGTTCGGATTATTTGCGCGCGTATGCTCCGTTCGACGCCAGAGGCGCGGTTGCAGCACTGACGGTACGCCTAAAGCGCTGCCTTCGACTATTATTTGTTGAGCGCATCCAGCTTGCGCTGCATTGCTGCGATCTGTTCCTTCAATTCGGAAAGATCGGTGTCGCCGCCGGTTTTCGCCTTGGGTTCTTCCGGTGTCGGCTGTGTCGTGCCTGTTGGAAACGCGGTGAACATGCGCATCGCGTTTTGAAACATTTCCATGTTGCGGCGGGTTTGCTCCTCGATTGCCTTCATCGAGGGCATTGCCATCATGTTCATCGGCGGTTTTCCGAAGGTCGCATTCATCTGATCGCGAAAGCGATCCTGTTCCTTGGAAAAGGCCTGCATGGATTGTTCGAGAAAACTCGGAACGATCATCTGCATCTGGTCGCCGTAAAAAGCGATCAACTGGCGCAAGAAGGAGATCGGCAGCATGTTCTGGCCGTCCTTGTTTTCCAGCTCGAAAATGATCTGTGTGAGAACAGGATGGGTAATGTCGTCGCCCGAACGCGCATCCTGCACCGTGAATTCCTCGCCACGCTTGACCATTTCGGCGAGGTCTTCCAGCGTCACGTAAGTACTTGTGCCCGTGTTGTACAAACGGCGATTGGCATATTTCTTGATAATCACCGGTTCGCCTTTAGCGGGCATAAACGCCTCCGAAATTGCGCCTGGAAAAGCAGGGCAGGAAAACAGTTTGCTGGCTTTCTGGACGGACTATGCGCAATGCAGCAGCAAATTGGAAGAGATTTGTGCACTGCGTGGTTTCAGGCGCTTTTGGCAGGAAAATTGTTGCGCCGCAGCACGTTAAGTCGCTGATTGTGAACGAATAAGCAGCCATCTCCTCTGGACCGCTCAAGCTTTTCCTTCCAATAATGACGTTTCACCTGGAGAACGAGAAATGGCCCGGACGGCGCTGGTTACAGGAGGAACGCGGGGGATCGGCGCTGCCATCGCGATCGCCTTGCGCGATGCGGGTTACCGGGTTGCCGCCAATTATGCCGGAAACGATGATGCCGCCGCCGCGTTCAGGCAGGAAACCGGCGTTGCCGTCTTCAAATGGTCCGTGGCCGATTACGAAAGCTGCGTCGAAGGCCTCGCGCAGGTCGAGGATAGGCTTGGTCCCGTCGAGGTGCTTGTGAACAATGCGGGCATCACGCGCGACGCGATGTTCCACAAGATGACGCCGGCGCAATGGAAGGAAGTTGTCGACACCAATCTCAATGGGGTCTTCAACATGACACATCCCGTTTGGCCCGGAATGCGGGAGCGCAAATTCGGGCGGGTGATCACGATTTCCTCGATCAATGGCCAGAAGGGGCAGAGGGGGCAGGTGAACTACGCGGCCTCCAAGGCTGGCGACCTGGGTTTGACACGCTCTCTTGCATTGGAAGGCGCGCGCGCAGGTATAACTGTCAACGCCATTTGTCCCGGCTATATTGCGACCGACATGGTCATGGCCGTTCCAGAAAAAGTCCGCGACGCGATCATTGCGCAGATTCCGACGGGGCGGTTGGGTGACGCGTCCGAAATCGGGCGTTGCGTCGTGTTTCTTGCGTCGGATGAAGCTGGCTTCATCACGGGTTCCACGCTGACCGCCAATGGCGGGCAATATATGGTGTAGCCATGGCAGTGCTCCGCATCGTTGCCAATCTCGCGACAAGCGATCCGCAGCAATTGGCGGCGTTTTATGATCGCGTCTTCGGGTTGAAAACGGTGATGGATCACGGCTGGATTGCAACAGCTGCCGCCGAAAGCCGGATGCGGACTCAGCTAAGCTTCGCAGCCCAAGGTGGCTCGGACACGCCCGTCCCGGCTCTGTCGATCGAGGTTGATGATGTTGCGGAGGCCTACCGCGCGGTGGAGCAAGCCGGAAGCGAGATCGTTTACGCGCTGACGGAAGAACCCTGGGGCGTTCGACGCTTTTTCTTTCGCGATCCTGTCGGGACGCTCGTCAATGTGCTCCAGCATCTTGCGCAACTCGAAAGCGAGTGACGCAACGAAGAGCTACCGCGCACCGCGCAACGTTAACCTTTGACGCGCCACGGGGCATCTAGAGCACATATTGTCCGGCTATGATGTGATATCCGTCACGCAAACCACAAGATCTGGTGAAGAACAAAAGAAGAATATCGCGAAACTTCCGATTCGTCGCCGATTCGTTCCCCTTATGCTCCGAACCTTAACGCAAGTGGGGATTTGCGCGCCCATCGAGGGGCCAACAGCCTGGCAGAATCGATTTTTGACGCTCGGGACGCGATAAAAAAGGCCTCTGGATGGGCTTACGAAGGCTGCACCTTCAGCTTGGCCGATGCTTGAGGTCAAAGGTTAACAAACGGGGCGGAAAGGGGCCGGGCGCGGCTTTGCCCCTTTATACATCTGGTATGTCCTCATCCATTCTACCTATATCTTGCGGTGAACAGACGCAGAACTCGGCAAAAACAGCGATTCGTCGATGATTCGTTCCGATCTCGTTCCATTCGTTAACGCGCGCCATATTGAGGCGGGAGCGAAATCATCTTCCAGAAATCGGGGAAACACCCTGTTTTTCACTTTCGCCAAGGGTTATATGGAATTCAGCGTGGCTCGCACGGCCGCATTTTCCGCCGGAGACGAGACGATCCTTTCCGAATGACAGCAGCTTCTATCCGCGCCGCCGCGCCGCTCGTTCTTTCCGGGCGAGACGTGACGGCGGTTCTGGGCCCGACCAATACTGGCAAGACCCATCTGGCCATCGAGCGCATGGTCGCGCATTCGAGCGGCGTGATCGGCTTGCCCCTGCGTTTGCTGGCGCGCGAGGTTTATGGCCGCGTGTGCGACAAGGTCGGCCAGGAAAAAGTGGCGCTGATCACCGGCGAGGAAAAGATCGTGCCTGCCGGCGCGCGCTATTCCGTTTGCACGGTCGAAGCCATGCCGCGCCAAACCGATGCGGCTTTTGTGGCGATCGACGAAGTGCAACTGGCCGGCGATCTCGAACGTGGCCACATTTTTACCGACCGCATTCTGCATCTGCGCGGGCGCGAGGAAACGCTTTTGCTCGGCGCCGGCACCATGCGCGGCATTCTGGAAAAGCTGTTGCGCGGAATTTCCGTGATTTCGCGGCCGCGCATGTCGCATCTGGCTTATGCGGGCTCCAAGAAAATCACGCGCCTGCCGCGCCGTTCGGCCATTGTCGCATTTTCGGCTGATGAGGTTTACGCTATCGCCGAACTGATCCGCCGCCAGCGCGGCGGCGCTGCTGTGGTGCTTGGCGCGCTCAGCCCTCGCACCCGCAATGCTCAGGTCGAGCTTTATCAATCCGGCGATGTCGATTATCTCGTCGCGACCGACGCCATCGGCATGGGGCTCAACCTCGATGTCGATCATGTGGCTTTCGCCCAGGATCGCAAATTCGACGGGTTCCAGTATCGCAATCTGACGGCTAGCGAGATCGGACAGATCGCGGGCCGGGCCGGTCGGCATTTGCGCGACGGTACATTCGGCGTGACGGGCCAATGCGAAAACTTCACCGATGAAATGGTCGAGCGCGTCGAGGCGCATGCTTTCGATCCGGTCAAGGTCCTGCAATGGCGCAGCGCCGATCTCGATTTTACGTCACTTGAAGCCTTGCAGGGGTCGATAGACCGGATTGCGCCGGTTGAAGGACTGACGCGCGCTTTGCCTTCTGTGGATGCACAGGCGCTGGCTCAACTGTCGAAGGATCCCAAGATCCGCCATCTGGCCGGCCGAACCGACCGCGTGGCGCTATTATGGGAAGCGTGCGCGCTGCCGGATTATCGCCGAATCGCGCCCGCCCAGCATGCGGATCTGATCGCCTCCATCTTTTCCGATCTGGCCGAACGTGGCCATGTCGACGAGGCCTACATGGCCGAGCAGGTTCGCCGCGCGGATTCGACCAGCGGCGAAATCGACACGCTGTCACACCGGATCGCCCAGATCCGGACATGGACTTTTGTTTCAAACCGACCCGGCTGGCTTGCAGATCCGCTGCACTGGCAGGAAAAAACGCGCGAAATCGAGGATCGGCTGTCCGATGCCTTGCATGAGCGATTGACGAAACGTTTTGTAGACCGCAGGACATCCGTCCTTATGAAGCGGCTGAGAGAAAATACGATGCCAGAAGCCGAAGTCCAATCCAACGGGAGCGTTCTCGTCGAAGGTCATGCCGTGGGCGACCTTCAGGGATTCCGGTTCACCGCCGATACAAGCGTTCATGGTGAAGATGCGAAAGCCGTCAAGGCGGCGGCAGCCAAAGCCCTTGCGCAGGAATTTGAAAGCCGCGCCGAAAAGTTCGCAGCTGCGGGCAATGGCGATTTCGCGCTGGCCTCCGATGGAACATTGCGCTGGATCGGCGCACCGGTGGCGACCGTGGTGGCGACCGACGATCCATTGAAGCCGCGCGTCATTCTGTTGGCCGACGAACAGTTGACCGGTCCGGCTCGCGACAAGGTTGCGGCGCGTGCCGAGCGCTTCGTCGCTTATCAGGTCGAATCGCTGTTGAAGCCGCTGGTGGATTTGCGCGATGCCGAGCAACTCACCGGTTTGGCCCGTGGCATTGCCTTCCGCCTTGTGGAAAATTTCGGGATCATCAACCGCCGCGACATCGCCGATGACGTAAAAGGGCTCGATCAGGAATCGCGCGCCGCGCTGCGTCGTTTGGGTGTGCGCTTCGGTGCCTACCACATTTTTGTGCCGAGCCTGCTCAAGCCCGCTCCGGCAGGTCTTTTGACTCTGCTTTGGGC
>JAFAGL010000017.1 GCA_023422735.1 Pseudomonadota bacterium | reverse complement strand
GCTTTTCCTGCAGAACGAACGCTGGCGTCATCGGGCGCCTGTGTAACGGAGTCTTCGCCATGACGAAAGCCGACTTGTCGGATCTTGAAACAACGATCGAACAGGCTTTCGAAGCCCGCGACACGGTAAGCGTCGAAACGAAAGGCGCTGTTCGCGAAGCCGTGAACGACGCTCTCGATCTCCTCGACCGTGGCTCGGCACGCGTGGCCGAACGCGGCGAAGATGGAAATTGGACAGTCAATCAATGGCTGAAAAAGGCCGTACTCCTGTCTTTTCGACTTAACCCGATGGAAATCATCAAGGGCGGACCGGGCGAAGCCGTTTGGTGGGACAAGGTTGCCTCGAAATTCGATCATTGGAGCCCCAACGAATTCGAGAAATCTGGCTTCCGTGCGGTTCCAGGCGCGATCGTGCGGCGTTCAGCCTTCGTGGCGAAAGGTGCCATCCTGATGCCATCCTTCGTCAATCTCGGCGCTTATGTCGGCGAAGGCACGATGGTTGATACATGGGCGACCGTGGGCTCCTGCGCGCAGATCGGCAAGCATGTGCATCTCTCGGGTGGCGTGGGAATCGGGGGCGTTTTGGAACCATTGCAGGCCGGCCCCACGATCATTGAAGACAATTGCTTTATCGGCGCGCGTTCGGAAGTGGTGGAAGGCTGCATCGTGCGCGAGGGCGCCGTGCTGGGCATGGGCGTTTTCATCGGCAAGTCGACCAAGATCGTCGATCGCGAAACCGGCGAAATCTTTTACGGCGAGGTCCCGCCTTATTCCGTGGTGGTTGCGGGCACCATTCCTGGAAAGAATGTCCCTGGCGAAAACTGGGGTCCGAGCCTTTACTGCGCGGTGATCGTCAAACGCGTCGATGAAAAAACGCGTTCCAAGACATCCATCAACGAGTTGCTTCGCGCATAATGGACCGCGACGCTTCCATCTTCTGGCTGTTTTTCGGGTTTCGCGGCCGCATCAATCGCAAGGCGTTCCTTTTGGGCGGCCTTGCGATGTTTGTGGTCACGATGTTCGTGCTTTACCGCGTCATCCTGGCCGATGAAGCAAGCCAGGGCGTCGATTTCTGGAACAGCGTGTTTTCGGTCGTCGTCTTCATCTCGCTGTGGTGCCAAGGTGCGCTGGCGGCGAAGCGCCTGCATGACATCGGACAATCCGGGCTTTACGCATTGTTGATGTTCATCCCGTTCCTGAACTTCGTCACCTTTATTGTGTTGTGTGCCCTTCCGGGCATGCCCACGGCCAACAGGTTCGGTTCAGGGCCAAATCTTCCCGCATAGCGCTTCGAGGCACTTGCCGGGGGCTGATCTATTCTAATATGCCAGTAGCCATGAGCCTTCCTTCAGATCCCGCCGCGAACCTCGCTACCCTGATCCGCTGCCCTTCCGTCACCCCGGCCGAGGGCGGCGCGCTGACAGCACTCGAAACCATGCTTGCGCCCATGGGATTTGCAGTCGACCGGCCCGTCTTTTCTGATCCCGGCACGCCGGATGTCGAAAACCTTTACGCCCGGCTGTCCGGCAACGGGCCGCATCTTATGTTTGCCGGCCATACCGATGTCGTTCCAGTGGGCGATGAAGCTGACTGGACGCATCCTCCGTTTGCAGCCGAGATCGCCAACAATGAAATGTATGGTCGCGGCGCCGTTGACATGAAAGGCGGTATCGCCTGTTTCGTGGCTGCGCTTGCAAGACATGTCGAAAAACACGGGCCCTTGAAGGGCTCCGTTTCGCTGTTGATTACAGGCGACGAAGAAGGTCCGGCGATCAACGGAACCCGTAAATTGCTCGATTGGGCACAGGCCAAAGGCGAAACCTGGGACGCTGCAATCGTCGGGGAACCCACCAATCCCGAAAAGCTTGGCGACATGATCAAGATTGGCCGGCGTGGATCGCTTTCCGGCACGATCGTGGTGCATGGCAGGCAAGGCCATGTTGCCTATCCCCAGCGCGCCGACAATCCGGTTCGCGGCCTGTTGACCTTGTGCAACGGTCTTTTGGAAACGCCGTTCGATGCCGGCACGAACGATTTTCCCGCCACAAATCTGGAAATCACCACAGTCGATGTCGGCAACCCGGCAACGAATGTCATCCCCGCGCGTGCCAGGGCCGTGTTCAATATCCGCTTCAATGATACCTGGAGCGTCGAGACACTGCAGGCGGAAGTCCACAACCGTCTCGATCGTGCAGCCGAGGATTTCCGGCTTAGGCCTGCATCGCAGGATCATCCGGTCGTTTTCGAACTCGAATGGAAAGACCAACCAAGCCACGTATTCCTGACCCGTGACGAGAAACTGATCGAAACGCTGACCGGCTCGATCAAGGCCGTGACGGGCATCTCGCCTGAACTTTCCACGTCCGGTGGGACTTCGGATGCGCGATTCATCAAGGATTATTGCCCGGTTCTGGAATTCGGACTTGTGGGCCAAACCATGCATATGGTCGACGAGCGCGTTTCCTTGTCGGATCTTGAGCAACTCACTTGCATCTACCAGCGCTTCCTCGAGGATTGGTTCGGATGACGATGCCCAGCACGGAAGCGATCCAGAATTCGCTTGCCGGGGCATGGGCCATGATGCTTGGCCGCAAGGATGGTTTGAAACAGCTCGATCTGTCGGCGGACGGATTCTGGGATTCTTTCTGGGCCCTGCCCTTGTCGTTGCCGCCGCTGATCCTGGGCTGGACCTTGACGGCCGACAATGTCGCATCGGCAACGGGGATCGACGCATCGCGGCTCTCGATCATTCTGCGACTGGCCATTGTGGATCTCGTAAACTGGCTTTTGCCGCTGGTGGTTCTGGCGCTCGCCGCCAAGCGGATTGGCATTGCCAAGCGCTTTGTGCCTTATGTGGTCGCGAGCAACTGGGCTTCCGTGATCATTGTCTGGTTTGGCTTGCCGGTCGTGCTTTTATCAATGCTGTCGCAGGACGCGCAGTCCTTGGGTGCGATCCTGAGCCTGTGTATCTTCGTCATATCGATGGTACTGTTCTGGCAGTTGACCAGTGTCGCGCTCGAAAAGGACACCAGCACGACGGCGACCGTTTATATCGGTGTTCTGATCGTTTCGCTGCTCGTGGTTATTATCCTGCCGGCCATGCTGGGCGTGGCCTGAACAACACCTTCAAGCAGGATAATCCACGCCGGTCAGGAAAAGACCATCTGCTGGCGCCATTGCGCCGCATTGCGCCCTCTCCCGTGATTCCAGTGCTGCCTGCACGCGATCCGCTGTCCACGCCCCCTCGCCTACGCGCTTGAGCGTTCCGGCCATGGAGCGCACCTGATTGTGCAAAAAGGACCGCGCGGAAACCAACAGGTCGATGGCTTCGCCATTGCGCACGACGTCTAACCGGTCGAGCGTGCGCACAGGGCTCTTGGCCTGGCAATGCGCGGATCGGAAAGTTGTGAAATCATGTCGCCCGACCAGCCTTTGGGCAGCGTCATGCATCGCCTGCACATCCAGCGGCCGGTTTACCAGCCACGCCTGCCCTAGGTCGAGCGCCAAGGGTGCCCGCCGATTGACGATGCGATAGCGATAATGGCGCTTAATCGCGGAAAAGCGCGCATTGAAATCATCGTCCACCTGCGTTGCCGCAAGGATTGCAACACGATGACCGGCCAGGCGCAGATGCGCATTGATGGCACCCATCACGGTTTTCGCCAACCAGTCACCCGTCAGATCGGTATGCGCAACCTGACCCGTGGCATGAACGCCGGCATCGGTGCGACCCGCACCTTGAACGCGCGCCGGCTTTCCGCTGAAAGCGAGAATGGCGGCTTCGATGGTGCCTTGAATGCTCGGCTGATCGTCTTGCATCTGCCAGCCGGCAAATTTACTGCCGTCATATTCGATATCGAGTTTGAAGCGCGGCATCGTTCAAACGAGCTGCGTGCCGGCATTCACACGGTGACCGGCGAAAAAATCACGTGCAGTCATCGCCTTGCCGCCCGCCTTCTGCACTTCCAGCAATTGGAGTGCACCGGTGCCGCAAGCTACGATCCCCGAAGCATCCAGCACCTCGCCCGGCTTTCCTTTGCCGTCCGCCATTTGCGAACGCAACAGCTTCAAACGCTCGCGCTTGTTTCCCAGTTCGATCTCGCACCATGCACCGGGAAAAGGCGCGAGACCACGAACCAGCGCATCCAGTTCGGCTGCGGGACCATTCCAGTCAATGCGCGCTTCGCTTTTGGAAATCTTGGCGGCATAGGTGATGCCCTGCCCTGGCTGTGGCCGCATCGGCAACGTGCCGGCTTCGAGTTGCTCCAAACCTTCGACCATCAGTTGCGCACCGACATCCATCAGGCGGTCATGCAGATCGCCCGATGTCATGCCGGGGAGGATTGCAACAGGCTGTTCCAGACAGATCGGGCCGGTATCGAGCCCTTCGTCCATTTTCATGACCGTCATGCCTGTTTGCGAATCACCGGCCATGATCGCGCGTTGGATGGGGGCAGCTCCGCGCCAGCGCGGCAAAAGCGAGGCGTGGCCGTTAAAACAGCCCAGTCGCGTTCCGTCCAGGATCGGCTTGGGCAAAAGCAGGCCATAAGCCACCACCACTGCGGCGTCGGACTTGAGATCCGAAAAAGCTTTCTGCTCGTCCACACCCTTCAAGGAAAGCGGGCTGCGAACCTCCAGTCCGAGCCGTTCGGCAGTCTGCTGCACGGCAGACGGCACCTGTTCCAGACCACGACGACCCGCAGGTCTGGGCGGCTGCGTATAAACGGCAGCAATCTCATGGCCTGCCGCAACAAGTGCTTCCAGCGTTGCTGCCGAAAAGGCTGGCGTTCCCATGAAAACGAGACGCAAAGCCATGGGCTTATCCCACCATACGCGGCGGTGGACGATCCTTGGCGAGCTTCTTGAACTTGCGCATCACCATGTCCCGCTTCAGCTTGGAAATGTGGTCGATAAACAGAACGCCGTTCAGGTGGTCGATCTCATGTTGCAGACAGGTCGCCAGCAATCCATCGGCATTGATTGTCTTCTTGTCGCCCTTCACATCCTGATATTCAACGCGGATCGAGGCGGGGCGCTCGACTTCAGCGAAATATTCGGGGATCGAAAGACAACCCTCTTCATGCACGTTGATGGCATCGGAGCTTTCGAGAATCTGCGGGTTGATGAAAACCATCGGCTGCTTGTCTTCATCTTCCTTGGCAAGGTCGATCACCAACATGCGCAGCGGCTCAGCGATCTGGATCGCCGCCAACCCGATACCCGGCGCGTCATACATGGTTTCAAACATATCCTGCGAAAAACGCTCCAATTGCGCGTCGAAACGTTCGACGGGCTTGGAAACCTGACGCAGGACGGGATCGGGGAGAATGACGAGCGGATGGATGGACATGGCGTTGACCTAATTGCTCGCACACGGGACGTCAACGCAATCTACCGGCGATGTTCTTGTTTTGATCTTATGCGATTTACGCGAATCGTCTAGTCTTTCGTCATGAACACGATTCCAGACCTTTCGACGCCGATATTCCAGCTTGGTGCCAGCACCATCACGCTGGGAACTGCGCTGCTGCTTTCGGCTGTCGCGCTGGTTGTTTTCATTGCCCTGCTCGTATGGGCGCTGCGGCGCGCCACTGGCGGCCAAACAGAAGCTTTGGAGCGCGCCCGGCAGAATGAACAGCGCATGGCCGCGATCCTGCAGGCGCAGTCCGAAATGCAGGGCCGGATGGGTGCGTTGGCCGAAATTTTCTCGACGCGTCAATCGGAACTCAACCGCGCTATCGGCGAAAGGCTGGATGGCATGTCGCATCGGCTTGGCCATACCTTGACCGAGCAAACCCGCAGCACGCACGAAAATCTCACCCGATTGCAGGAACGTCTGGTCGCGATCGATACGGCTCAGAACAATATCCAGTCGCTGGCCGGGCAGGTTGTGCAGTTACAAGCGATCCTGTCCAATAAGCAGACACGCGGCGCCTTCGGCCAGAGCCGTATGGAAGCGATCGTGGCTGATGGATTGCCGCAAGGCGGATATGCGTTTCAGGCTACGCTTTCAAACGGCAACCGGCCGGACTGCATTGTCTACATGCCCAACAAGTCTCCGTCGCTGGTAATCGATGCCAAGTTTCCGCTTGAAGCCTGGAACGCCATCCGCGCGGCGGAAGACGAGACCGCGCAAAAGCTTGCAGCCCAGACGTTTCGCCGTGACATCGAGTTTCACATCAAGGCGATTGCCGACAAATATCTGATTTCCGGCGAAACGCAGGACACTGCCTTCATGTTCGTGCCGTCGGAATCCATCTTCGCCGAAATCCACGAGCATTTCGAGGCGATTATTCAGAAGGCCCATCGTGCCCGGGTGGTTATCGTTTCGCCGTCATTGTTGATGTTGTCGATCCAGGTGGTCCAGGCGATTCTCAAGGATGCCCGCATGCGCGAACAGGCACATCTCATTCAAAATGAGGTCGGGCGTTTGATGGAGGACGTCGGACGGCTGGATGAGCGCGTGCGCAAGCTGCAAACCCATTTCGGCCAGACCGCAAAGGATGTCGACGATATTCTCGTGTCGACCCGCAAGCTGACACGGCGTGGCGAAAAGATCGAGGCGCTGGAGCTTGCCGGAGAGCCGGAGGATGATGAGCGGCGACAAAAGTCGGGGCCGACCATTCATGAGCCTCGCTCGATGCCACTGCGTCTGGTCGAAGACGATTGATCAGACAGCGCGCCTGACCGAGGCCGGCTAAAAAGAAAAGGCGGCCGAGGCCGCCTGTTCATAAGCTATTACAGACCCGCCTCAGCGACCGGCCACGCGTGCCTTGCGCGCGGCATAGCGCGCGTCGCGCTTGGCCTTGCGGGAGGCCTCGTCTTCAAGAAGCCGGCTGACCGCGTCTTTTTCGGCTTCTGCCTTTTCGGCGGCCAAACGTGCTTCTTCTTCTTCCGCGATCCGGCGCGCTTCGGCTTCGGCAGCTTCACGCACGGCGCGCTCGGCCGCTTCACGCTCTTCGCGCTCGCGTTTCAGCTTCGCTTTCTCTTCCTCGCGCTTGGCGCGCGCTTCGAGAATAGCCTTTCGCTCGGCCTTGCGGGCCTGTACCTCCGGATCGTCTTCCGAGGGACGCGCCTTGAAGCGATTGAGCAGAGCCTGCTTCGCCTCGTTTGCTGCCTTCTGACGATCCGTAAAATCTTGTTCCTTAAAGCGCGCCAATGCCGCCGCCTCTCCATTTTCATATCTTGGGGATGACGTTGTAATGAGGATTTCCACCGCAGTTTTCAAGGGGAAAAGCGTGGATTTTCTGCCACAATCGAGCTGAGAACCACCGGTTTTCAAGCAGATGCACTGTTCACAACGATCATATGGCACCTGCGTCGTCTTCGTCGTATGGCTTGGGCACAAGGAGCCGACCATGCAGCTTGGTTTATACACATTCGCGGATGTCGATCCGGCACTTGCCGGCAGTGGCGAAGCACCTGCCCAGCGATTGGCAAATCTGCTTGAGGAGATCGAGCTTGCCGACCAGCTCGGCCTCGACGTGTTCGGGCTTGGCGAACATCACCGCCCGGATTATGCGGCCTCCGCCCCGGCGGTCGTCCTTGCAGCCGCGGCTGCGAGAACACGCAATATCCGTTTGTCGAGTGCGGTGACGGTGTTGTCTTCCGATGATCCCGTTCGCGTGTTCCAGCAATTTGCGACTTTGGATCTGTTATCGGCTGGGCGCGCCGAGATCATGGCCGGGCGCGGCTCATTCATCGAGTCGTTTCCCTTGTTCGGCTATGCGCTGGAAGATTACGACGAGCTTTACTCCGAAAAACTCGATCTACTTCTGAAGATCCGCGATCATGTCGAAGTGACGTGGGAAGGCCAGATGCGACCTTCGATTCACGGCCGGGGCGTTTATCCCCGTCCCTTGCAGGAAAAACTCCCTGTCTGGGTGGCCGTCGGAGGAACGCCGCAATCGGTGATACGCGCCGGTTCGCTTGGTATTCCCCTTGCCTTGGCCATCATCGGGGGTGAACCGGCACGCTTTGCGCCTTTGTTCGACCTTTACCGCAAGGCTGCGACCCAATCGGGCCATGACCCCGCCAAACTGCCGACGAGTATCAATGTGCACGGCTATGTTGCCGAAACTTCGCAAGCAGCAGCCGATGAGTGGTATGGTCCGCAAGCGGAAGTCATGAACCGTATCGGGCGCGAAAGAGGTTGGGGGCCGACAAACCGCGCGCATTTTGAGGCTGCGATCTCCCTACGTGGCGCGGCATTTGTGGGAAGTCCCGCTGAAGTGGTCGACAAGATCCTTGCCAACCACGCCTTGTTCAAGTTCGATCGGTTCCTGATCCAGATGGCGATCGGCCTGATGCCGCATCACAAGATCATGAAAGCAATCGAACTTTACGGAACGAAGGTCGCGCCGGAAGTGCGCAAGGCAGTTTCCGGCACGAGCTAGATTTGCTTAGCAGCGGCCGCGACCGACAACGCGGTAACCAGCCGAATCTGCTTCGCAGGCATTGCCGAAGGTCCGCACCGATCCGCCGCGGCGCGCGCATACCGGTGCATATTCACGCGTGCAGGCACGATCGGACTGAGGCGGACGGTCCGGCCTGCCGGGGCGTCCCGATGGCCCGCCGCGACGGCATTCGCCGCCATAGGCCACGCGATATCCGGCTACGTCTGCTTCGCAGGCATTGCCGAACGTGCGGCGGTCGCCACGGTTCACACCGCAAACCGGTGCGTATTCACGTGTGCAGAAACGTTCCGTCGGCGATGGAGGTGCAGGCCGCACCGGGCTGGTGTCGATTTCCACCACGCCGACGCCGCCGCCTGCGGTACAGCCCGCCGCGATAGCAGCCAGCGCGAAGACCGACATGCGGGCAAACCTCGCCCTTGATCCATGTTTGAAAAGCATCTCGCTCCCTCTCACTCACCCGCCCGATATGGCGATCACTTTGTCCTAGGGCGGGGAAGCGGCGGCTTCAAGGCAAGGCCGAAGCAATGTCTGCCGCAAAGTTCTGCAATTGCGTTTGCCAAGCCTTGGGG
>JAFAGL010000323.1 GCA_023422735.1 Pseudomonadota bacterium | reverse complement strand
GGATGCGGCCTTTGGCTTTTTCACGCGCACGCATTTGCGCCGGCGGTGTCCAGCTTGGCCATTCGCGCTTGTTTGAAACGACTTCCGTGCCGCGCCAGCCGAAACCCTCCTTGCCGACGCCCACGCCATAGCGTCTGGCTTCGCCGCCGCTTCGAACGTGATAAAGAAACCTGGTGCGCGTATCGATGACAATAGTGCCCGGCGCATAGGGTCCGTCGTAAGTCACGATCTGCGGCAGGAATTGCGGCGACAGCTGCCTGCGGGGCGGATGGGTGCGAACTGCGGCGGCGGGCACCACCACTCTTGTTGGCTCCACCACGACTTGCGTTCGCCTCACGACACGCGGGCGAGGGGCTGGCGTCACGACGACAACACGTTCACGCCGCACGCCATACCCGATCGGTGCGCGCTGCAATTGCTCGACCCAGGGAGCGGCAATTTGCGGGCTGACTTTTACCGGCGGTCGTTCGCGATAACGTTCCTGCGCATGCGCATTATTCGACGCGAAATTTGCGAATGCGCCGAAAAGAACGAGGGGTAGTACAAGCGACCTGAAACGCATGCCTGCTTCCCACTCTGTTTCACGCATTTTGCCGATTCTGGCGGCGCCAAATCGGGATTTCGTTGGCACAATCACCTGTTTTGCACAAAGAGTCGAAGGCCAAATGCCGGTTTGGTTAACGTGGAAGCGAGCGACTCACCTTAAACCTGCCGATAAAACAGGGAATAACCGATGTCAGAACAAGCCGCAGGTCTTACCACTGGCGAGGACAATGTGGTGCGCTGTTCCTGGGGTGGGGCCACTCCGGATTACGCGCTTTACCATGACCGCGAATGGGGACGACCGATGGCAAACGACCATCGTTTGTTCGAAAAAATCTGCCTGGAAGGCTTCCAGTCCGGCTTGTCCTGGCTGACAATTCTGCGCAAACGCGAGAATTTCCGGGCCGCATTCGCCGGGTTCGACTTCGAGCAGGTCGCCCGCTTCACTGATGAGGATGTAGAACGCCTCGTGCAGGATGCGGGGATCATTCGCCACCGCGGCAAGATCGTTTCGACCATCAACAATGCGCACCGAGCCATTGAATTAAAAGGCGAATTCGGGTCGCTGGCCGCCTATTTCTGGCGCTTCGAGCCGCCATCAACGGAACGGCCAAGCTCGATGGATTGGGAAACGCTTAAGGCAAATCCCACCACGCCCGCATCGGTCAGACTTTCGAAAGACCTCAAGAAACGTGGCTGGACCTTCGTGGGGCCAACGACGGTTTATGCCTTCATGCAGGCGATGGGACTGGTCAACGACCATATCGAAGGATGCGCTTGCCGCACGCAAGTGGAAGCTGAACGGCGTGCGTTTCAGCGGCCAAGCGGCTGAGTGTTACTGGCACGTCATGGTCGTTCCGACCGTACGGCACTTTGATCCATCGCGATTGTAAGTCGTGTCACCCAGCCGGCGGGTTGAAGTCGGATCGCTTGGAAAAAGTGCGTTGCCGGGATCGGTCGCGCGCTTTTGGGGATTGGTGTAGCGCTGATTTCCGAGCGGGCTGGTGCGGCTTTGATTGTTGAGAGAAGGGCTCGTTGCAGAACGCTGACCGGAGCGGCCATCTGTACAAAAATAACTTGATCCAATGGCGCGGCAGTTCTGCGCCCAAGTGGTATCAGGTGCAGCAACGGACAGAACCGGAAGCACAACAAGCACAGACAGGGCTTTGCGAACCATGGTCATCTTCCTCGTTTCTGGCCCTGATTGGACCGGCAATCTGATAAAACGACTGAGGCCGTGCGATGGTTCGTTTGCTTCGTGAAACTTGAACAGCGAAGTCGCATCCGGTAGGACGCCCGCAACCGGTAAATCCTTACTTCACACTGCTTCAGCGGACGCATCTCCCATGGCCGACAAACAAGAAAAAATGAAGGCGCGCCTCGCGCGTGGCTTTGGCGACCGTTCGGCCGATGACATTCGCGCCACCGAGCGCATGATGGAAAAGATCAAGGCCGTCTATGACCTTTACGGTTTCGAGCCGGTCGAACAGCCGCTGATCGAATATACGGATGCGCTGGGCAAGTTCCTGCCCGACCTGGACCGGCCGAACGAAGGCGTATTTTCGTTTCAGGATGATGACGAGCAGTGGCTTTCACTGCGCTACGACCTGACCGCGCCGCTGGCGCGCTATGTCGCCGAAAATTTCGAGCGCCTGCCCAAGCCCTTCCGCAGCTATCGCGCGGGCTGGGTGTTTCGTAACGAGAAGCCGGGGCCGGGGCGCTTCCGCCAGTTCATGCAGTTTGATGCCGATACGGTCGGCACGCCGGGCGTGGCCGCCGATGCCGAGATGACCATGATGATGGCCGATGTCATGGAAGCGCTGGGCGTCAAGCGCGGCGACTATGTGATCCGCGTCAATAATCGCAAGGTGCTCGACGGCGTGCTGGAAGCGATCGGGCTTGGCGGCGACGAGAATGCCGGGCGCCGTCTGACCGTGCTGCGCGCCATCGACAAGCTCGACAAATTCGGCCCCGAAGGCGTCAAGCTGCTGCTCGGCAAGGGCCGCTGGGACGGCGGTAAGGAAGGCGAGGGCGACTTCACGAAGGGTGCCGAGCTGGATGACACCGCAATCGGCAAGGTGCTTGCCTATGTCGAAACCGGCGAGATCGAGGACAATCAGGGCGTCGTCGAACTGCGCGAGATCGAGGCGCTGGTCCGCGCGGGTGGCTACGGCGAGGATCGCATTAGGATTGACCCCTCGGTCGTGCGCGGCCTCGAATATTATACCGGTCCGGTCTACGAGGCCGAGCTTCTGGCCGAGATCCCGAACGAGGACGGCAAGATCGTGCGCTTCGGCTCGGTCGGTGGCGGCGGACGCTATGACGGGCTGGTGTCGCGCTTCCGCGGCGAGCCGGTGCCGGCAACGGGCTTTTCCATCGGCGTTTCGCGCCTGATGACGGCGCTGAAGAACCTCGGCAAGCTCGATGTCGCCGATGTTGTGGCGCCGGTGGTGGTTCTGGTCATGGACCGCGACACCGACAGCCTCGGTCGCTATCAGAAGATGGTCGGCGATCTGCGGCAGGCCGGCATCCGCGCGGAGATGTATCTCGGCGGCGCGGGCATGAAAGCGCAGATGAAATATGCCGACCGGCGCGGCAGCCCTTGCGTCGTCATCCAGGGCGGTGATGAGCGCGAAAAGGGCGAAGT
Source organism: Pseudomonadota bacterium (assembly GCA_023422735.1). Lineage (GTDB taxonomy): Bacteria > Pseudomonadota > Alphaproteobacteria > Rhizobiales > Rhizobiaceae > Tianweitania. The sequence goes on along the minus strand of JAFAGL010000323.1, from coordinate 9,649 downwards.
GCAGATCAAGGACCTGATCGAGGGCGCACGGCTTTCGGCCGAGATCACCGACAACGAAGCCTGGCGCGAAGGGCGTCCGGCGCAGGTTTCTGTGCCGGAAAGTGATCTCGTGGCGACGATCCGGGGCATTCTGGACGCGCAGGCAGCCGAGCGTCGCGGATGACGTCGCTTTCAGACACGATTCTCAGCCGCTTCGCCGCGGAACAGATTACGCTTGCCGATGTGGCAATCCTGCAGCCTGCCGATCCGTTTCTGGACATGGCGGGCGAAGACCTGCGCCGACGCATCTTCCTGACGCAAAGCGAAACGGGTGAAAGCCTGTGCCTGCGCCCGGAATTCACGATTCCGGTGTGCCGCGATCACATTGCAAGCCAGGCCGGAACGCCGCGCCGCTATGCCTATCTGGGCGAGGTGTTTCGCCAGCATCGCGTGGGCGGTACGGAGTTTCTGCAGGCCGGGATCGAGGATCTTGGCGAGGCGGACACGGCCAAGGCGGATGCGCGCTCGATTGGCGATGCCTGCCGGCTGTTGCAGGAAACATTGCCCGGCACGAAACTCACGGTGACGATTGGCGACCAGGCGGTGTTTGAAGCCGTGCTGGCTGCACTTGGGCTGCCGCGCGGCTGGCAACTGCGCCTTGCGCGCGCTTTCGGATCGGCGGAAATTCTGGAAGCGGCCCTTGCCGATCTTTCCAACCCGCCGCGAAAGCGCAATCTCGGCCAACCTGTTTCCAAGCTTGTCGCAGCTCGTGATCACGCAGCCCTTGCGGCCTATCTGGAAACGCAGATGGATGTTGCCGGGCTTTCGCCTGCCGCTGGACGCAGCGCCGACGAGATTGCGCGGCGCCTGATCGAAAAGGCAGAGCTTGCGGCAGTGCGGATCGCCGATGAAGCCTTCGAGGCCTTGAAGCGCTTTCTCGATCTGGAACTGCCGCTGGCTGGTGCTGGCGCCAAGTTGCGCAGTTTTGCGGACGAATGCGATCTTTATCTCGATGCCGCGATCGAGCAGTTCGAGCGCCGCGCCGAGGCGATTGCCGCGCAGTCGATCAGCGGTGTCGAATTCATCTACGACACTGCGTTTGGGCGTCCGCTCGATTATTACACCGGGCTGGTCTTTGAAATCGGTGCGCCAGGCGATGCGCGACCGCTGGTTGGCGGTGGCCGCTATGACCGGCTTTTGACGATGCTGGGCGCCGTTACGCCCATTCCAGGTGTCGGCTTTTCGCTCTGGCTGGACCGGATCGAACAAGCGAAGGAGAGCGCGGCATGACGCTGACACTGGCGCTTCCTTCAAAAGGCCGTCTCAAGGAACAGGCGATCGAGCGTTTTGCGCAAGCAGGGCTCGACGTGCAGTTGCCGACCGATCCGCGCTCATATCGGGGTCGCATCGAAGGCGCGCTGCCGGTTGACGTGCTGTTTCTTTCCGCATCCGAGATTGCGCAGGAACTGGGGCAGGGGTCGGTCGATCTCGGTGTCACCGGTGAAGATCTCGTGCGCGAGAATCTGGCGGGCTGGGATCAGCTTGTTTCGATCGAGGCCCGGCTTGGCTTTGGTGCGGCCGATGTCGTTGTCGCCGTGCCGGATGTCTGGCTGGATGTCGAGACGATGGCCGACCTCGACGATGTGGCCGCAGATTTTCGCCACCGACATGGCCGCCGCTTGCGGATCGCCACCAAATATTGGCGGCTGACGCAGCAGTTCTTTTCGCAAAAGCACGGTATTCAGGTTTACCGGATCGTCGAAAGCCTTGGGGCGACCGAAGGCGCGCCGGCCGCCGGACTGGCGGATGTGATCGTGGATATCACCTCGACCGGATCAACGCTGACAGCCAACCATCTGCGTGTCCTGTCTGATGGCGTGATCCTGCGTTCGCAAGCCAGCCTCGTTGCCTCGAAACGCGAACGAAGCGACGAGGATGCAGCGGCGTTAAGCAGGCTCACTGCTCTTTTCGCGAGGTGATCCATCATAAAGAAAAAGCCCGGCGGGTGGCCGGGCTTTGGACGTCATGAAATCAAGTTTTGATTTAAGAAATTGATGGTGCTCAGCGCTTGGCGTCAACCGAAAGTGCGCCGGGGCCGAATGCTGCGAGGATCAGAAAACCACCGGCCACGGCCAGATTTTTCTGGAAGATCATGAGCTGCATTCCATCCGACCAGTCCATGTGAGCGAGCAGGGATGCGGCAACTGTAAAAACAGCAAGCGCGCCGGCGGCTTCGCGAGTGCGGAAACCAACAAGAACGGCCAGACCGCCAAGCAGCTCAAGCAGGCCGACCAGAACCGCAACAACGGTTGGCGCGGGGATGCCAAGACTGCCGAAATAACCGGCGGTGCCACCAATCGCGGTCAGTTTCCCGAATCCGGCGACGATGAACATGATGGAAAGAAGGATACGACCGACAAGGATGATGGCTGACATGAGGACACCGATGAGGAATAACTGCGGCTAGATCTGTCCCAATTCTCCGTCTGGTGAAAGTCCCCAAAGTCGCGACGATTTGTTCAAGAATGGTGAACGAGGAAAGAAGCCTCGTTCACCCAATTTCGTCGTTCAACCTGGCTGGGTCATGAGTTCCGGTTTCACCAGCGCATCATAGTCGGCCTCGGAAACGTCTCCACTCGCCAAGGCCTCCTCGCGAAGGGTGGTGCCGTTCTTGTGCGCCGTTTTGGCGATCTTGGCAGCAGCATCATAGCCGATCTTAGGCGCGAGCGCTGTCACCAGCATCAGCGAGCGCTGCATCAGATCGTCGATCCGCCGCTCGTCTGCTTCGATGCCGTCAACGCAATTATCGGCAAATGAACGCATGGCGTCGGCCAGAATGCGGATCGACTGAAGGACGTTAAGCGCAATGACCGGCTTGAAGACGTTGAGTTCGAAATGTCCTTGGCTGGCAGCAAAAGCGACGGCACTCTGGTTGCCCATGACCTGCGTGGCGACCATGGTGAGGGCTTCCGCCTGCGTCGGATTTACTTTGCCAGGCATGATGGATGAGCCCGGTTCGTTCTCGGGCAGCTTCAGCTCGCCGAGGCCTGAGCGCGGGCCCGAGCCCAGGAAACGAATGTCATTGGCGATCTTGAACAGATCGGCGGCCAGCGCGGTCAGCGAACCGTGCAGGTCGGTCAAGGCACCATGCGAGGCAAGTGCCTCGAACTTGTTTGAAGCGGTGCGGAATGGCAGCGACGTGATCGTGGCGACTTTCTCTGCAAAGGCCTTATCGAAGCCGACGGGCGCGTTGAGGCCCGTGCCGACAGCTGTGCCGCCTTGTGCCAGCGCGTAAACATCCTCCAGACTATCGGCGATCCGCTTTTCACCGAGTTCCAGCGCGGCAAGGTAGCCGGAGAATTCCTGACCGAGCGTCAGCGGCGTTGCATCCTGCGTGTGCGTACGGCCGATCTTGACGATCTTGTCGAACGCCTTGGTCTTGGTTTCGATAGCTGTTTGGAGATGCTCTAAAGCAGGCAGCAACCTTTCATGCACTTCGAGCACAGCTGCGATATGCATCGCAGTCGGGAACGTGTCGTTCGAGGACTGGCTCATATTCACATGGTCGTTGGGGTGAACCGGCTTCTTCGATCCCATCGTGCCGCCGAGCATTTCGATTGCGCGGTTTGAGATAACCTCGTTCGCATTCATATTCGATTGCGTGCCCGAGCCGGTCTGCCAAACGACGAGCGGGAAGTGATCATCGAGCTGGCCGGAAATCACCTCGTCGGCAGCGTTAACGATCGCTTCGGCGAGCTTTGCGTCGAGCTTGCCGAGATCCACGTTCACTTCGGCCGCAGCGCGCTTTACCATGCCCAGTGCATGCACCAGCGGTACAGGCATACGCTCGACGCCAATCTTGAAATTGCCGAGCGAGCGTTGCGTTTGGGCGCCCCAATACTTGTCGGATGGAACGTCGATCGGTCCGAATGTATCGGTTTCGCTACGTGTATCGGCCATGGAAGCTCTCCTTTTCGCGGCTGTGGCTAGCACAAGAAACGCCACCCCGCTATCGCTTCAACACGACCCAAATCGATTGATTTAAATCAGGCCTCAGATGATCTCGAACAAATCCAGCATTTGATAAAGGGCAAGCACGACAATCAATACGCCAACGGCCCGCAAAAGGATCGTTTCCTTCAACGAACGCACCATCCAGCCGGCCAGAGGCGCGGCCAGCAAGCCGCCGACGATCAGCCCACCAACGGCCGTTGCATGGTCGACCAGGGATCCTGCATCCTCCCAATGACCCGTGACGAGTGCTGCCACGAAAGCGATGGATACGGACAGGGTGACGAGAAATTCTGCGGCATTGACGGTGCCGACGACAAAACGCGGCGGAGAGCCGGCACCCAGCAGGCCGGTGGTGACGATCGGCCCCCAGCCGCCTCCGCCGGCAGCGTCGAGAAAGCCTCCGCCGGCACCCATCGGGGCAACAACGGAGAGCGGCAGCGGGTTGTGCGGCACCTTGCGAAACGAGCGGATCAGCAAAAGGACGCCGACGATTGCAAGATAGGCTGTGATGTAGGGCTTGATGACCGCGCCGTCGAAGGATGTGAGGACGAAGGCACCCAACATGCCGCCTGCCACGCCGAAAGGCGCAAGGCGGCGGAAAAGCTTCCAGTCGATATTGCGATGATACATATGCGACGTGCCGGATGCCGCCGTCGTGAAGAGCTCGGCTGCGTGTACGGAGGCCGACGCGGTTGCCGGGGGTACGCCAAATGCCAGCAGGGTCGTGGAGGAAATGACGCCGTAAGCCATGCCCAGCGCGCCATCGACAGCCTGCGCGAGAAAGCCGACAATCAGGAACAGGATAAACTCTTCCATAGGCCTGGTCCCGTTTTGCAAGAAAAACCGACCGCAGGACGCGGCCGGTTTCTCCGACTAGTCTAGGCTGGTTTTAGGTCAGTGCCCAGCTTTGCTTTTCACGTCACCGGCTGCCTTCTGGATTTTGCCAACGGCTTTGTCGGCCTTGCCTTCAGCCTGAAGCTTGGTGTTGCCGGTCGCGCCGCCAGCTGCATCCTTGACAGCACCCTTGGCTTGGTTGGCCGCACCCTTGACCTGTTCCTTGTTTACCATCGGACTTTCCTTTCACGGATCGGACAATGACAAAACAACGCGGCTGATGGCTGGGTTGTTCCTCTCCGACAGGGAGGTCTAGGCAATTTTTCGGATCCGATCGCCAGCAAATGAAAGGGGCCGCGAGGGCCCCTTTCTGTTGTTCGCTCAAAGACGCGAAATCATCATTTTTTGGGCAAGGAATAAGCGATGATGTAATCGCCCTTGTCAGCCGATTGACGTGCTCCACCTGCTGAAACCACGACGAACTGACGGCCACTATCAGGTGACGTATAAGTCATAGGCGTTGCCTGAGCGCCGACAGGCAGGCGACCCTTCCACAGTTCTTCACCGGTCTTCACGTCCAGCGCGCGCAGATAGTAGTCCTGCGTGCCGGCATAAAAAACGAGGCCACCGGCGGTTGCCGTTGGACCGCCAAGCGACGGCATGCCGACAGGCAATTGCAGGCCAGTCTTGAGACCGAGCGGACCCGTGTCCTGCAAAGTGCCAGCCGGTACCTGCCAGACCAACTGGCGGCTTTTCAGGTCAATGCCGCTGATCGTGCCATATGGAGGCTGATGGCATGGAACGCCAAGCGGCGACATAAAGCCGTTCTTCCAGGCAGCGTAAGGCGTGCCCGTTTGTGTCGAAAGGCCATCATGGGCAGCCGAGCCACCGCGCACTTCAACCTCATCCTGGGGGATCAGCTGGATGAATTGAGGCATGCGGATATCGTTGACGACGAGAATGCCATTGCCTTCGTCGATCGCCGCGCTGCCCCAGTTCATGCCGCCATAATAGCCCGGATAGATCAGGCTCTTGTCGGTGCCGGGAGGTGTGAATTCGCCCTCATAGCGCATCTTCTTGAACTCGATGCGGCAATAAAGCTGGTCATAAGGCGTGGCGCCCCACATCCTGGCTTCAGTGAAAGGCGTCGTGCCGATCGATGGCATGCCGACCGAATACGGCTGGGTCGGCGACAGGAAGTCTTCCGAAACACCGCCAGTCTGCGGAACAGGGCGTTCTTCGACCTCTGCAATCGGCTCACCATTCGTGCGGTTCAGCATGAAGATCTGGCCGCGCTTGGTGATCTGGATCAGCGCTGGAACAGTGCCGCCATTGCCATCCGGCACGTCATAAAGGGCCGGCTGTGAAGGAACATCATAGTCCCAGATATCATGATGCGTGGTTTGGAATTTCCAACGCTCACGCCCTGTATCGATATCCAGAGCTACAACTGAAGCGCTGTAGTCCTCCGCAGCTTTCGAACGATGGGCACCGAAGAAATCCGGCGTTGCATTGCCGGTCGGCAGGTAAACAAGACCAAGCTCCTCGTCGAATGCGGGTGTCGACCAAACGTTCGGCGTACCGCGCGTATAGCTCTCACCTGCCGGCGGTTCGCCGGTGATGGCCGGGTTGCCGAGATCCCATGCCCAGACCAGCTCACCGGTGCGGGCATTGAAAGCACGAACGGCGCCCGACGGTTCGCCGGTCTTCACATTGTCCCAGACCCAGCCGCCGACCATGACGAGGTCGCGCATGACGGTCGGAGCGGAGGTCTGGAAATAAAAGCCGGGATCGACTTCACCCATGCCCTGTTTCAGATCGACGGTGCCATCGTCGCCGAACTCGGCGCAAGGTTCGCCGGTCTTGGCATCGATCTGGATCAAGCGTGCGTCGATCGTTGTCATGACGATGCGGGCTGCGCAAGCGCCCCCGTTGACAGGTGCGGCAGGTGTTGCCGGATCGGTCTGGGCGGGGACGGGCGTGGCCTGTGCCGTTTCACCGGGCGCGACATCCGTATCGGCAGCAGGTTGCGTCGTCGGTGCGGCTGTCGTCGACGGCGATGACAAGTCCGGTTCATAATAGCTCACGCCACGGCAACGCTGCCAAAGCGGCGACTCAGCTTTGGGATCGAATTTCCATCGCAGTTCGCCGGTTTCGGCGTTCAGCGCATTGATCACATTGTGGTAGGAGCAGGTATAAAGCGTATCGCCCACCTGAAGCGGCGTGTTCTGATCTTCTGCACCTTTCGGCGGGGTATCGCCGGTCCGGAATGTCCAAGCGACTTCCAGATCTTTGACGTTCTCCGCATTGATCTGGTCGATTGGAGCAAAGCGTGTGCCATGCGACGTGCGACCGTAGAAACGCCAATCCTGCTGCGCTTCTTCTCCGCTCGCCGGGGCTGAGGCCGGGGCGGCGTCGGCGATCTGGTTGCGTGTCACTTCGTGAGGTTGGAATGCAAAGAATCCGGTGACGGCAAGGCCGATCACCAAAAGTACTGCAACAGCCAGCGAAGGGAGTTTGGATCGCCCGTAACGCGAGGGAAAAAGCGGAACGATCAGGGCGAAAAGGATAGCCAGAACCGCCGGTGCAACAAGGCGCGGAACGAGCGGCCAGAAATTCGGCCCAGCTTCCCACAGCGCCCACGCGATGGTCGCGAGGAAAGTCAGGACATACAGCCATACGCCAGCCAGGTTGCGACGGAAAACGAGAATACCGGACAAGACAATCGCGATGCCGGCAATCAGATAATACCAGGAGCCGCCGAGGCTCAGCAGTTGAACGCCACCGATCAGAAGCGGCAAGCCGATAACGGCAATCACGATGCCGGCCAGTGGCAGTCCCCAACCGCGCTTTGGCGGATGGGTGGAAGGAAATGTCTTATTCATTTTGTTACCTTTTTGATGCCCGTGTTAAGGGCTGAACAATCCGTCGGCCCGAAGGGTACCGGCGATCGTCATGCGCAGCGTGGGTTAAGGCCGAAAAGGGCTGCCGGCGCGCGCAATCTTCAATAAGCCATCCTTACTATCATTTACGGAAGCTGCAAGGTCAGACGATCCGACTTATTGGTCCAGATCATTTGGATCAAAAAGAAAAGGGCAGCATCGCTGCCGCCCTTTCCATGAAAGCTCTGGAAGCTGGACTTAGAAGTCCATGCCACCCATGCCGCCCATGCCGCCGCCCGGCATTGCCGGCATCGGAGCATCCTTCTTCGGCGTCTCGGCAATCATGGCTTCCGTCGTGATCAGCAGGCCTGCAACCGAAGCTGCGTCCTGCAAAGCTGTGCGGACAACCTTGACCGGGTCAACGATGCCGAGTGCGATCAGGTCACCATACTCGTCCGTGGCCGCATTATAGCCGAAGGTCGGCGTATTATCGTCCATGATACGACCGGCAACGATCGATGCTTCGGCACCAGCATTGGAAGCGATCTGGCGAACTGGAGCCTGCAGTGCACGACGAACGATCGCGATACCTGCAGCCTGGTCAGCATTGATGCCTTCGGACTTGATCGACTTGGTCGAGCGCAGCAGAGCTGTGCCGCCACCAGGAACGATGCCTTCTTCCACAGCCGCGCGGGTTGCGTTGAGGGCGTCGTCGACGCGATCCTTCTTTTCCTTGACTTCGACTTCGGTCGCACCGCCAACGCGGATAACGGCAACGCCGCCAGCCAGCTTGGCAAGACGCTCCTGGAGCTTCTCACGATCGTAATCGGAAGTGGTTTCCTCGATCTGCTGCTTGATCTGGGCAACGCGGCCCTGGATTTCGGCCTTCTGGCCAGCACCGTCGACGATGGTGGTGTTCTCCTTGGAGATCGTTACCTTCTTCGCGCGGCCGAGCATGTTGAGGCCAACATTCTCAAGCTTGATGCCGAGGTCTTCCGAGATGACCTGACCGCCGGTCAGGATCGCGATGTCTTCCAGCATGGCCTTGCGGCGATCGCCGAAACCAGGTGCCTTGACGGCTGCGATCTTGAGGCCGCCACGCAGCTTGTTGACGACGAGCGTAGCCAGGGCTTCGCCTTCTACGTCTTCCGAGATGATGATGAGCGGCTTGGAGGACTGAACAACAGCTTCAAGAACCGGCAACATCGCCTGCAGGTTGGAAAGCTTCTTCTCGTGCAGGAGAATGTAAGCGTCTTCCAGCTCGGCAACCATCTTGTCCGGGTTGGTCACGAAGTAAGGCGAAAGATAGCCGCGGTCGAACTGCATGCCTTCGACGACTTCGAGTTCGGTTTCAGCGGTCTTGGCTTCTTCAACCGTGATGACGCCTTCGTTGCCAACCTTCTGCATGGCTTCAGCGATCATCTCGCCGATTTCCTTCTCGCCATTTGCCGAGATCGTGCCAACCTGGGCAACTTCTGCCGAGGTGTTGATCTTCTTGGCGGTCTTGACGAGATCAGCCACGACTTCCGAAACGGCCTGGTCGATACCGCGCTTCAGATCCATTGGGTTCATGCCGGCAGCAACAGCCTTGGCACCTTCCTGAACGATCGCCTGAGCGAGAACCGTTGCAGTGGTCGTGCCGTCACCAGCCTTGTCGTTGGTTTTCGAGGCCACCTCGCGCAGCATCTGTGCGCCCATGTTCTCGAACTTGTCTTCCAGTTCGATTTCCTTGGCGACCGAAACACCGTCCTTGGTGATACGTGGCGCGCCGAACGACTTGTCGATCACGACGTTGCGGCCCTTGGGGCCGAGTGTGACCTTTACAGCGTCTGCGAGAATGTTGACGCCGCGCAGCATGCGCTCGCGGGCATCACGGGAAAACTTTACTTCTTTTGCAGCCATATGCTTGCTCCTGGGCCTTGGGCCCGAATCTCAAGGTT
>JAFAGL010000232.1 GCA_023422735.1 Pseudomonadota bacterium | reverse complement strand
CGGAAGGGGTCGACACTGCATTCTTGATGCCGAAAAATATCGTCACCGCCTTGCCGCCGGCTCTTGGCGACCAGCCGGCGATGTTCGAGCCCGGCGGGTTGATCTACGAAATCAATGTGCGCGGTTTCACCATGCGCCATCCCGATATTCCCGCGCATAAACGCGGCACGATCGCTGCATTGCGAGACCCGGCGGTAATCGCGCATCTGGTGAAGCTTGGTGTTTCTGCCATTGAACTGATGCCGATCCATGCCTGGATCGATGAGCGGCATTTGCCGCCGTTGGGATTGCGCAATGCCTGGGGCTACAATCCGGTGTCTTATTTCGCGCTCGATCCGCGGCTGGCGCCGGGCGGGCTGGCGGAACTGCGCGAAACGGTTGCGGTTTTGCGCCAAAACGGCATCGGCACGATCCTCGACGTGGTTTTCAACCATACCGGCGAAAGCGATAAGTTCGGGCCAACGCTTTGCTTGCGTGGGCTGGATGCCCAGACTTATTTCCGGACCGGCTCTGACGGGGAACTCGTCAACGATACCGGCACCGGCAACACGCTGGCTTGCGATCATCCCGTTACGCAGCGGATGGTCCTGGATTCGCTGCGCTATTTCATCCAGTTTGCCGGGATTGACGGCTACCGCTTCGATCTGGCGCCGATCCTGGGACGCGATGCGCACGGCTTTTCGCCGCAAGCCGAAATGCTTGAAGCGATCCGTCACGATCCGGTTTTGCGCGACAAAGTGATGATTGCGGAGCCGTGGGACATCGGCCCCGAGGGCTATCAACTCGGGCGTTTCGGGTCCGGCTTTCTGGAATGGAACGATCGGTTCCGCGACGATGTGCGGCGTTTTTGGCGCGGAGACGGACGGCTGGCCGATCTTGCAACGCGATTGGCGGGTTCTTCCGACCTGCTTGCAAGCGATACGGGCCAAACGCGCAGCGTCAATTTCATTGCCGCGCATGACGGCATGACGCTGGCTGACCTGACCGCCTATCGACACAAGCATAATTTCGCCAATGGCGAAGACAATCGCGACGGGCACAACGACAATTTTTCCTGGAACCACGGCGTCGAAGGACCGAGCGACGATGCGGGAATCCGCGACGCGCGCCGCCGCGATATCCGGGCATTGCTCGGCACTTTGTTTGCTTCAAGCGGTACGATCATGCTGACGGCCGGAGATGAATTCGGCCGCAGTCAGCAAGGCAACAACAATGCCTATGCGCAAGACAACGAGATCGGCTGGGTCGATTGGGATCGTTTCGATGCGCAGCTTTATGCCCATGCCTGCGCTTTATCGGCAATGCGTCGCGAAGGCTTGGAGGGCGCGCGTGCGGCTTTGCCTTTAGACAGCGATACGCTCTGGTTGAAGCCTGCCGGAGAGGTCATGTCAGTGGACGCTTGGGAAAGCGGAACGGCGCGACAGGTCGCGATGATCCGGCATATAAGCGAGGGGCGGCAGTTCGCGGTTCTGGTGAATGGAACTGAAGACGACTGCGCTTTCACGCTTCCGGCCAATGGCTGGGTTGCAACCGGCGCACGCGTATCGGGCCAGACCGTGCATTGCAGCCCGCGCAGTGTCGCGCTGGCGATGGCGGGCACTTGATAACTTCTTGCTATTTCTGGTCGGAGTGAGAGGATTCGAACCTCCGACCCCCTCGTCCCGAACGAGGTGCGCTACCAGGCTGCGCTACACTCCGTGACCAGACGCGCGGCTTATAACTTCGCGCCGAAACCTGCGCAAGCCGGTGTCAACGCATTTTGCAGCAGCCGAGCTGACGCAACAGGAGTTTTTGCCAGCTCAGGCGTTGCTCAGAGATAGATGAAGGCAACGCCTAAAAGGGCGATCGCCAACATGAGATACCAGCCGATCCGCTCATAAGCCGGCTCATCGTTCGGTTCGACATTCTTGGTTTCGTTCAATTGTCCCCCCTTCCGATTTTACTGAAGTGCCGTGGATACATAAAACGCGCTTATTAGAATCACCTTAACGGGCGGCGTTCGTGCTTTCGGGGCTGTGGAAAGGGTGGAACGGCAGCTCGCGAGACCCAGGGGCTGTTGCTGATCTGTCACATGCTGCGCGGCGAAACGAGCATCGGGGAACCGGCGATCCGGGCAAACGTTTCTCCCCCAATCCAATCATTCAATGTGAAAATCATGCGCCTCTTATTCATCTGGGCAACCTTGTTTGCCGTGATCGTCGGTGTGTTCCTCGTCGGTGGCAGGGAAAGCCTGTCGGACGACGCCGCCATCGTGTCATCCGCCAGTTCTGCCGAGCAATAAGCAAGGGAAGCGGGGAAGAAGACCATCCGCCCCTTGCTCCCCGGGATGTTCTATTAGAGGATCGCCGGCGATGAGAGACACGGGAGTTCGCAAGCATGAACCAGTACGACCCGCATCGCAGCGGGCCGCCGAATATTCTCGGCTGGTTGCTCACCCTCGTTGTTCTGGGACTGATCTTCGCGGTGGTTCTCGGCTATTTCGTTTAATCTCCTTCAGCCATTGAGGGACTGATCTCCCTCAGAAGATGAGGGGTGCGCCGGGCCATCGGGCGGTTTTTTCGACATGATCGCACTTTGCGAGGGAGCCGAAAGGCCTGCTCGTTCGTTTCAGGCGCAAGGTTTGAAACTCAAGGGGTGACCATGATCCGCACGCAGCTTCTGAAACTCGCTACGATTTTGGCTGTTTTGCCTGCCGGAATGACACTGGCGCATGCACAAGCGATCACGGCAGACGAGATCAACGCCGCGACCTTCGAGGCGTGGCAAACCGAACTGCTTTCGCAAAACAACGAAGCGGTGCTGAAGATCGACCAGAAATCGGGCGATGTGGAAGCAGCCGACCCTGGCAAGGATGGCGACGCCGCGAAGGTGGCCGTTCCCGGGGAGGCGGATGCCGTGGTTGAAACGCCGGAACAATCAACCGACGTGCCCGACGAGGCGGCAGCTCAGGTCGAAACCGACCCGCAAGCGGAACAGGAACTGGAAAAGGCCGAAGCCGCGCCTGAATTGGACAAAGTTGCGGAAGACCAGGAGACTGCCGACCCATTTCTGGTGAAGTTGCAGGTTATGCTCGACCGCGCCTATGCTTCGCCCGGCGAAATCGACGGCAAGCTTGGCGACAATACGCGCAAGGCAATCGCGGCATATCGTTTGATGCAGGGCCTGGAAGCGGGTCACGAGATCGATCCTGAACTATGGTCGAAGCTTTCAAGCGACAGCAATGCGCCGGTTGTCAGCTACACAATCACCGAGGAAGATGTGGGCACCGAATTCGTGCCGGATCTGCCGGAAGATTATGCCGATATGGCCGAACTGAAACGGCTCGATTATCGCACGATCACCGAAATGCTGGCCGAGCGTTTTCATATGGATGAGGATCTCTTGAAAGCGCTGAACCCCGATGCAGACTTTTCCAAAGCGGGAACGGAAATCTCGGTGCTGGCTCCCGGTGGCGATCCGCAAGGCGAAATTACCCGCATCGTCGTCGACAAGAAAGCGGGCGAATTGCGCGCTTATGCCGGAGCTGATGCGGACGCGCCGATCTTCGTGGCGCCAGCGACGATCGGTTCACAGGATACGCCTTCGCCAGAAGGGACGTTGAAGGTAGAGGTCGTGGTACGCGACCCGACCTACAGCTATAACCCGGACAAGAATTTCAAGCAGGGCGACAATACCGAAAAGCTGGAATTGCCAGCAGGACCGAACGGCCCCGTCGGCAATATCTGGATCGATCTTTCCAAGCCAACCTACGGCATCCACGGCACCGACATGCCAAACCTCGTCAACAAAAGCGAAAGTCATGGCTGCGTGCGTTTAACCAATTGGGATGCGGCGCGGGTCGCCGATCTCGTGAAACCAAAAGAAACCGTTGTGGAATTTGCAGAATAAGGCAGTCTAGCGATGATGGTGGAGCAGCGGATCGGTCCGATGCTCCACGCGGGCCTGTTCGACTTCGATCGCGCAGGCCTTTGGATTGAACGCTTTCGTGTTTCTGGGAGGAGCCACTCATGACGACCAGTCCAGCCTTGTTGTCCGCCATCAACGAATATGTCGATGACGCGGCCGCGCATGGTGATCTTCTTGTGCCGGTGAAAAAGCTTGCCGAAGAACTGTCTGAAAGATTTCCCGAAAAGTCCGTGGACCGCATCGCAGACAAGATCCGCGACCGCATACGGGCAAAAGATTTGCGCTCGATCGAGTAATATACTTGCTCGTCAGAATGTTGTTGTCGGGTTTTGCTGAAGAATGGAATTACATTCTCATTATGGGCGCATACTGACAGCTTCGTTGCTCCTCGTATGAATGGGTGCCCGCTATGTTGGCACCCAATTCCAGATCGAGGGGCTTTTTATGCGTTTCATGATACTCGGCGCGGCGCTCGCCACATTCCTGACCGGCTCGGCTCACGCCCAGTCGCCGGACAAAATTCTCAACGCGTCCTATGATATTGCGCGCGAATTGTTCGTGCAGGTCAACGAAGCCTATGTAGCTAACAACCCCGGCAAGACGGTCGACCAATCGCATGCCGGTTCCTCCAAACAGGCGCGCGCTATCCTCGAAGGGCTCGAAGCCGATGTCGTGACCTTCAACCAGGTGATCGATATCGATGCGCTGGTCAAAGGCGGCGCGGTTTCGGACGACTGGAAAAGCGAGTTCGGCAACAACTCCTCGCCATATTATTCGCTGCCAGCCTTTCTGGTGCGCGCAGGCAATCCGAAGGGCATCAAGAACTGGGACGATCTGGTTCGCGACGACGTGAAGGTCGTGTTCCCCAACCCCAAGACCTCTGGCAATGCGCGCTACACCTATCTGGCAGCGACCGCTTTTGCGAAAGAAAAGTTCGACGGCGATGCGGACAAGGTGAAGGAATTCATCGGCAAGCTATTCGACAATGTGCCGGTTTTCGACACGGGCGGTCGGGGTGCGACCACGACGTTCGTGGAACGCAATATCGGCGATGTGCTGATTACGTTCGAAGCTGAGACACGCGGCATTTCCAAGGAATTCGGCGAAGACGAATATGACATCGTGGTGCCGGAAGTGAGCCTTCTGGCGGAATTTCCAATTGCGATCGTAGATCGCGTGGTGGACAAGCGCGGCTCGCGCGATTTCGCCAAGAATTACCTCGATTTCCTGTACACTCCGGAAGGCCAGCGCATTCTCGCTGAAAATGGAAATCGTGTGCATGAGGAAAGTGTGGCCGCGGAATTCAAGGACGACTTTCCAGAAGTTCGCCTCTTGACGGTTGAAGACGTGTTCGGCGGCTGGGATAAAGTCCAGGAAGAACATTTCGCTTCCGGCGCCCTGCTGGACGAAATCTACGGCAACCGCTAAGCGCAAACATCCTGTCACTTTTTGGCTGGCACGCTCCGAGAGCGTGCCAGCCATTTCACGTATCAGCCCTTGCAAACGGGAACGAGAATTTGAAACGCCGGGTTTTGCCGGGTCTGCCTCTGGCGCTCGGAATAACTGTTTTCTATGTTGCGCTGATCGTGGCATTGCCGCTCGCCGCGCTTTTGTTCAAGGCCGGCTCGCTGGGGCCGGAAGCCTATTGGCGCATCATTTCTTCATCGCGTGCGCTGGCGAGTTACAAGGTGACCGCAGGCTCAGCAGCGGTGGCGACGATTTTCAACCTCGTTTTCGGTCTGGCGCTGGCCTGGGTTCTGGTGCGCTATCGCTTTCCGGGCAAGCGGCTCGTGGATGCAATCGTCGATCTGCCTTTCGCCTTGCCGACGGCCGTTGCCGGTATCGCGCTGACGACGCTTTTTGCGGCCAATGGCTGGTTCGGCAGCCTGCTGGCGGAGGTCGGAATCCGCGTCGCCTACACGCCGCTCGGCATCATGGTGGCGATGTCGTTCACG
>JAFAGL010000178.1 GCA_023422735.1 Pseudomonadota bacterium | reverse complement strand
GCGCGGACATTATCGCGATATTTGTCGTTCCATTCCGCCCAGCCGGGCGCGTAATTGCCGACCTGATAGCCGCCGGGGCCGGTGTCCCACGGTTCGGCGATCATCTTGACGCCGGACAGGACCGGGTCCTGCCGCACGGCATCGAAGAACACGGCTGAAGGATCGAAGAAGTCGCGATCGCGCCCGAGTGTCGAGGCAAGGTCGAAGCGGAAACCGTCGACATGGCATTCCTGCACCCAATAGCGCAGGGAATCCATGACCATCTGCAACACGCGTTCATGGCGCAGGTTCACATTGTTGCCGCAGCCGGTGGTGTCGTAATAATAGCGCGGATCATCGGCCAGCACGTAATAGCTGGCATTGTCGATGCCACGGAAAGACAGGGTCGGCCCCATCTGGTTGCCTTCGGCCGTGTGGTTGTAAACCACATCCAGAATGACCTCTATGCCGGCTTCATGCAGGCGGCGCACCATCAGCTTGAATTCGTGGATGCCGGCGCCCGGCGAGATATAGCGCGTGGCGGGGGCAAAGAAGCCGACCGTATTGTAGCCCCAGTAATTGGTGAGGCCGCGCTCAACCAGATGGCGATCGTTGAAAAAGGACTGCGTCGGCATCAACTCGACGGCGGTGACGCCGAGCTTGACCAGATGATCGACCACATCCGGATCGGCGAGGCCCGCGAAAGTGCCGCGCAGATGCGGCGGAAGTTCCTCGCGCAGTGCCGTCATGCCCTTGACGTGGGCTTCATAGATGATCGTATCTTGCCAGGATACGTTGGGACGCGGATCGTCGCCCCATGTTACTGCCGGATCCACCACCACGCATTTCGGCATGATGGATGCGGAATCGCGGCGGTCAAAGGACAGGTCGGCCTTGTTGGAGCCGATGCGATAACCGAAAGCGGCGTCGTGCCAGCGCATATCGCCGCGTAGTTCCAGCGCATAAGGGTCGATCAGCAGCTTGTTCGGGTTGAAGCGGTGGCCGGCCTGCGGCTCGTAGGGGCCGTGGACGCGGTAGCCGTAAAGCTGGCCGGGGCGCACATCGGGCAGATAGCCGTGATAAATCTCATGCGTGTATTCCGGCAGCTCGACGCGATCGATCTCGCGCTTGCCGTTATTGTCGAACAGGCACAGCTCGACCTTTGTCGCATTGGCCGAGAACAGGGCAAAATTCGTGCCCAGCCCGTCCCATCGCGCGCCGAGATAAGTTGGGGAACCGGGAAGAACGCGACGGGCGGATTGCGGCATGGAGGGCTCACTATTCGGGGGTGAGGAAAATGGTGGCAAGCGGCGGAAGCGTCAGGCTGAGTGAAGCTGGCCGACCGTGCCGGCTGTCGCTGCTCGCCTGGATGCCCCAGCCTGTCATGACGCCCGAACCGCCGAAACGTTCCGCGTCGGAATTGAAGATTTCACGCCATCCGCCCGCGACAGGAACACCGAGCTGATAATTCTCGCGGACCACCGGCGTCATGTTTGAGACGACAAGCACGGGCTTTGCGTGGTTCCTGCCCTTGCGAATGAAGGAAAAGACGCTGTTTTCCGTATCGCCGCCTTCGATCCATTCGAAGCCAGCGGGATCGCAATCAAGCTCATGCAGCGCAGGCGTTTCGCGATAGATCGCGTTCAGATCGCGGATGAGATCCTGAACGCCGCGATGCGCCGGGTCCTGGAGCAGATGCCAGTCGATGGACTGGTCGTGGTTCCATTCGCGCTCCTGCGCAATCTCACCGCCCATGAAGATCAGCTTTTTGCCCGGGTGACCCCACATGAAGGCGAGATAAGCGCGCAGATTGGCGAATTTCTGCCAGCGATCACCCGGCATTTTGTTCAGAAGCGAGCCCTTGCCATGGACGACCTCGTCATGGCTGAGCGGCAACACGAAGTTTTCGGAATAGGCATAAACCATCCCGAACGTCATCAGGCCGTGGTGGTATTTCCGGTGAACGGGATCCTGCTCCATGTAGCGGAGCGTGTCGTTCATCCAGCCCATGTTCCATTTATAGGAAAAGCCCAGACCACCCGTCTCGACCGGACGGCTGACATCGGGCCAGGCGGTGGATTCCTCGGCGATGGTGATCGCGCCGGGGAAGCGCTCGGCGATGCGCTGGTTGGTGGATTTCAGGAACTCGACCGCATCGAGATTTTCGCGCCCCCCATAGCGGTTGGGGATCCATTCGCCCGGATCGCGGCTGTAGTCGAGATAGAGCATGGACGCGACCGCATCGACGCGCAATGCATCCACGTGGAACCGGTCGACCCAATAAAGCGCGCTGGCCTGGAGGAAGTTGGACACTTCCGTGCGGCCGAAATTGTAGATCAGCGTGTTCCAGTCCTTGTGGAACCCAAGGCGCGGATCTTCATGCTCATAGAGCGCGGTGCCGTCGAAATGTGCCAGACCATGCTGGTCGGACGGGAAGTGAGCGGGGACCCAGTCGGCGATGACGCCGATATTGGCTTCATGCAGGCGGTCGACAAGACGGGCAAAACCCTCCGGTGTGCCGAACCGGCTGGTTGGTGCGAACAGGCCGACGGGCTGGTAACCCCATGAGCCTGAAAACGGATGTTCCGTGACGGGCATGAACTCGACATGCGTAAAGCCCATTTCGGTGACATAGGGGACAAGCAGATCGGCGATCGCGTCATAATCCAGCACTTCATTATCGCCGCCGCGCCGCCATGAGCCGAGATGCAACTCATAAACGGAAATCGGCTGGGACGTGGATTGCGCTTCCGCGCGGCGCGTCATCCACGCCTGATCGCGCCACTCATGCTCGACCTGCCCGGACACGACTGACGCGGTGGCCGGTGGAAGCTCGGCATAAAAGCCGACCGGATCGGCCTTCAAGGGCAGCACTTCGCCGCTTACGCCGATGACCTCATATTTATAGACTTCGCCCTTGCCTATGCCGGGAACGAACAGTTCCCAGATGCCGACGCCCCAGCGCTTGCGCATCGGATGACGGCGGCCGTCCCAGGCGTTGAAATTGCCGACGACGCTGACGCGACGTGCATTCGGCGCCCATACGCAGAACACGGTGCCCTCGACGCTTTCCAGCTCGGCGGGATGCGCGCCGAGGCGGTTGTAAAATTCAAGATGCCGGCCTTCGCCGAGCAGATATTCGTCCAGCTCGCCAAGGACGGTGGAAAAGCGATACGGATCTTCCACCTGCCAGACATGCTCGCCAGCCGTCATTTCAAGGCGGTAATGCGGGAGGCCGGCCTTTTCGGGCAGTTCCCCAGCGAAGAACCCTTCGGGATGAAGGCGCTCAAGCGTGGCGAGTTTTTTTCCTTCTTCGCCAAGAACGGTGACAGTTGCGGCCTGCGGCGCAAACACGCGCACGCTGACGGACGCGCCGTTGCCGCCATGCGGCCCGAGAATGGCGAAAGCGTTGCCGTGCCGGCCTCGGACGATTGCCTCTATATCAGAGGCCGAGGGGGTGGATTGATCGCTCATTTGCGCTCCGGGGAAAGCAATTCGAGAAGGCCTTGCAAGGGTACGCCCAGCCAAGCGGGGCGATTGGCCAACTCATAGCCGACTTCATATACGGCTTTTTGAATGATGAAGAGATCAAGCAAGGCCTGCGCGAAATCTTCATCCTCGATCGTGGTCGGGCACCCTTGCACGCCTGCGAAATAGGCGCCGAGAAATTCGGCGCTGACCTGATCGCGCCAGCGGCGGGCATGGCGCAGCGCTTCTTCCTGTGTTTCCGGCAAACCATTCTGCGTGACGCTGAAGGCGGCATAATCCAGCGAGCGCAACATGCCGGCGACATCGCGCAATGGCGAGAACTTGCCTCTGCGTTCCTCGACGGGGCGACGGGGCTCACCTTCGAAATCGATGATGAGGACATCGTTTTGCGCCACAAGAAGCTGGCCCAAATGATAATCGCCATGGATACGCGAGCGTGCGCCCGACGGGGTCATGCCGCGCGCCTTTTTTATCCGCGCGAGCAATGTATCGCGCTCGTCCAGAAGGATCGTGGCGGTTGCCGGCATATCGGGGCTGTGATTGTTGACAGCGGTTTGCAGACGGTCGAGCACCGTGTGGGCTTCGTCCGTAATTTCCGCAATCCAGTTATCGAGATCGGCTTGCGTGATCGGCTCGACCGCAAATGCCGGGTCATCAGTTTGCGTGGCCAATGCCTGGTGCAGCTCCGCCGTGCGACGCCCCAGAACTTCGCCAACCGACATTGGGAAGAGATAGCTCAACCGGTCTTCGCCCGTGGCATCGGACATTTCGTTGCTGCCGTGGAGCTCATCATCCACGCCGCGCTTGAGCGCTTCGGTGACGACTTTCCATGCATCACCCTGATTGCGCACAAAGGCAAAGGCGGAGGCCAGCATCGTGGGCTCGCCATCCAGCGGCTGATGCTCGATGGAGCCGAGATATGCGGGCGTGTTCTCGAAATGCGCAACTTCGGTCAGGAAGCGCGCGACCTCGACGTCGGGCTGCACGCCCGCCCGCAAGCGGCGATAAAGCTTGAGGATGACACTGTCGCCAAACGCAATGGACACATTGCTTTGCTCGACGCCCAGCGGATTGATGTCGTCATCCGTTTTGATGCCGTCCAGCGCTTCGCTCGACGTGAACACAGCCTTGCCCTCGTTGCCGCTATCGAGAACCGTGCGATCGCGCATGCCTTGCAATAAGCGGGCCGCGAGATCCTCGTCCACCGCGCCGTCGATCAGCGCGCCAACGCGGTTCATGCGGCGCAGCTTGGCGACCGTGTAGGACAGCTTGGGCGCGCCATGCGAGATATTCTCCTCGCCCCAGCGCGAGGACATTGGCAGGAAATAGCGTTGCGGGCCGGTTTCCAGCTCGATGTCGATGCGCGCCAGAACATGCTGACCTTCGCCGAGCTCGCCAAGAAGATGCACATCGGCATGCTGGACCTTGCGATCCTTGGCACCGAACCAGCGTTGCAATTGCAGGAATTGCGGCAAGACATCATCGTCGAAGATACGTCTGTCGCGTGTGTTCAGGGCGGTGTCGACGCGCCCGTCGCGCGTTGTCAGCGTGATGAATTCGGGCAGGATTTCCGGCAAGGGCTGGTGCCATGACGGCGCACGGGCTTCATCCGCCAGCACGAACCAGTAAAAGCCATAAGCCGGCAAAGTAATGAGGTAAGGCAGGTCGCCAAGCGGCGGGAAAGCGGCGCGGCCCATCAGTTCGATCGGGACGGCACCCTTCCAGCGGGCCAAATCCAGCTCAACCGCTTGCGCGGCGCGCGACAGATTTGCCACGCAAAGGATGGACGTGCCTTCATGCTCGCGGACATAAGCGAGGATCTTGCGATTGCCCGGATAAAGCAGGGTCATCGACCCGCGCCCGAAGGCTTCATGCTCCTTGCGCACCGCCACGATGCGGCGCATCCAGTTCAGCAGCGAGGACGGATCGCGGTCCTGGGCTTCCACATTGATGGTCTGGAAGCCGTAATTGGGATCGAGAATCGCGGGCAGGTAGAGCGCCTGCGGATTGGCGCGCGAGAAGCCGCCATTCCTGTCGGGCGACCATTGCATGGGCGTGCGCACGCCATCGCGGTCACCAAGATAATAGTTGTCGCCCATGCCGATCTCGTCGCCGTAATAAAGGATCGGCGTGCCGGGCATCGACAGAAGCAGCGAGTTCATCAA
>JAFAGL010000153.1 GCA_023422735.1 Pseudomonadota bacterium | reverse complement strand
TCAGTTGAAGGTGACGACCCACCCGGGAAATATCGCGATGCGACGGCTCGCCCGCTCATTTGGCGCGCAATTGCGTTTCGAAGACGGCGACACAACGGGAACAATTCTCTTGGCGCCGGCAGACGAGGTCCTTCCCATAATGGTTCCCGAGCATGCGGGACGACAAGCTGCGACAAAACCGGTTTGAGGCTGGTAGGCCAGGCCGATTCGGTTCTCCGGTGGCTTTTTGCCAATCCAAGCCTACATCTTTGCGATCGGTTGAATGCGGTACTTGATGGAAGATGATGCAGGCAGACGGCTTGAATCTCGCGCTTTCGGATGAAGAAAAGTGGCGTGCGCTCCGGCGGATCAAGGCCATCGCGACGATCGGCCTGATCCTGTGCGTCACGGTTTTCGTTCTTTGCCGGATCTATGCCGATGTTTCGCCCGTGATCGGCTTTGTCGGTGCCTTTGCCGAAGCCGCTGCCATTGGCGGTTTGGCGGATTGGTATGCCGTGGTGGCACTGTTCCGGCACCCGCTCGGATTACCTATTCCGCACACTGCCATCATTCCGAAAAACCAGGAGCGCATTGCCGATAATCTCGGGCGTTTCATCGAAACGAGCTTTCTGGCGCCGGAGCCGGTGCGCAAGAAACTGGCGGAAGTGGATTTCGCGGCGCAGGTCGCGCAATGGCTTTCGGACGGGAACAAATCCGCGGGCCTTGCTGATTTTCTGGCAAAGCTTATGCCGCGCATTCTCCAAGGTGTGGAAAAGTCGGGCCTGCCCGGTTTCATGCTCAAGCGGGTGACCAATCAGCTTGAAAAGATTGAAATCGGTCCGCTTGCGGCAGATCTCTTGTCCACCGTCACGCAGAATCGTCGGCATCAGCATCTGTTCGACGAGCTTCTTGGGCTGGTGGGCAATTTCCTGTCCAATCAGGAAGCGCAGGACTCCTTGCGTGATCGTATTCGGGAGGAGTTGCCGACTTTGGCCAATTTCTTCCGCGCCGATGCCTATCTTCTGAGGAAGATCGTGAATTCCGCTGCCGGCCTCATCGAGGAAATTCGCAATGATCCCGATCACCCGATCCGCGATGAATTCGACGAGTTCGTCGCGCGCTTCGTGGAAAATCTCAGGCATTCGCCGGACTACCGCCAACGCGCGGAAGAACTGAAGCGCGCGTTTCTGGCGCGGCCCGAGCTGGAAACGTTGGCGACGGGGTTGTGGCACGAAATGGGGAGCGTCTTGCAGGCCGATCTGTCCGGTGAAACCCCGATGCTACGTGGGCATTTGACCGATATTCTGGTGGAGATGGGCAACAGCCTTGCCGAGGACGACAAGATTCGGGCCGATATGAATGAGGGGTTCGTCGTTGCCCTGGCGTCATTTGTGGAAAGCCAGAAGAGCGGTGTTTCGGCTTTCATCTCGGAACAGGTCCGAAGCTGGGATCTGGGCCAGCTTACCACGCTGATCGAGCTTAATATCGGTCGTGACCTTCAATATGTGCGCTTCAACGGCATGGTGATCGGCGGGTTGGCCGGTCTCGTGCTGCACATGATCGATGTTTTGCTTCTGCCCTGATTTCCTCTTGCGACGCGGCATTACGAAGCTAGGCTGCGGGTGTGGCCATTGGAGGGAGGAAACACAATGGACAACGATCGCAAAGACGGTTCGATCATCGATATGCTGATGCGGCTGGGGCATACGCTACCGATCCCCAATCTCGACGTTGAGCGGATCATTTCGCATCACCGCCGCAACATCGAGGCATTGGAACAATCGGCCAAAGTGGGAACGCAAGGCGCGTCGGAGATGCTGGCCCGTCAAAACGAAATGCTGCAGCAGGTACTCGAACAGGCCACCAACAACGCACGTGCGATCAAGCTGCCAAGCTCACCGCGCGAGCTATTGTCGACCCAGATCGATTTTGCTCGGCATGTGTTCGAGGTGGCCGTTGAGAATACCGGTGAACTGGGTGCGATGATGCAAAAATCCGGTTCGGATTCGGTGGACATCCTTCGCCGCCGCATCACCGAGGCGATGGACGAACTGCAAAAGGGCTTCGACAAAAAGTCGCCTTGAACCTATTCCGTATCTGGTTGGCGGCTGGGATGCGCATCAATGAAGGGACGCATCCGAAGGCATTCCTCAACAATGCGCGTGATGGTGGGATAAGGCGCCATATCAACGTCGTAACGTTGATTGTTCACCACTTGCGCGACAAGGCAGATATCAGCCAGCCCAGGTGTGTCGCCATGGCAGAAAAGGCCGGTGTCGAGACTGCCGGACAACAATGTTTCCAGTGGCTCGAAGGTTGTGTGCACCCATTTTCGAAACCAGTCGGCAACATCCTGATCATCGGCCTGGTAGCGCTCCCGCAATGTGTCCAGGATCCGGAAATTGTTTACGGGGTGCAGGTCGCAGGCGATCATCTGCGACAACATGCGCACCCGTGCGCGGCCGAAAGGATTAGAAGGCAGCAAGGGTGGATGAGGGCGCATCTCGTCCAGAAACTCGATGATTGCCAGCGATTGACCGAGAACGGTGCCATCCGGCCAGACCATGGTTGGCACCAGTCCTTGCGGGTTCATGGCAAGGTAATCGGGAACGCGGTTTCCGCCAGCGCGAATATGGCGCGCGACATAGGTGAAGCTCACGCCCTTCATCGCAAGCGCGATGCGCACGCGATAAGATGTTGAGGAACGATAATAGTTATGAAGAACGATCGGCAGCATTTGAGGGTCTCGCGCTGTCCATCGTGTAGGACGCGCGCCAGCTTGTGTCGAGGCGCGCTATGTCAGCCTGTCGGCAATCGCCCGAAAAGCGTTCCATTCGCGCAAGCTGTTTCGATTTCTTCTTTCCTGAAATGACATGCGCGGTAAAACACGGGACCAGACAACACATCGCCAGCGCAAGCTGGTGGGATCTTGATGAAGGTGGGGAGAATCCATGTCGAGGACGATGAAGGGACCAGCTATTTTCCTTGCCCAGTTTGTAGGAGAGGCCGCACCTTTCAACTCGCTTCCGGAGATAACCCGGTGGGCCGGTGATCTCGGTTACAAAGGCGTTCAAATTCCATCCGGCGAGAGCAGCCTGTTCGATCTGAAAAAGGCGGCGGAATCAAAAACCTATTGCGAAGAGATCAAGGGGATCTGCGCGGAAGGCGGTGTCGAGATCACCGAACTGTCGACCCATTTGCAAGGACAGCTCGTCGCGGTCCATCCTGCTTATGACGCCCAATTCGATGCTTTTGCGCCGCCAGCGGTGCACAATAATCCAAAAGCGCGCCAGGAATGGGCCGTCGAGCAGATGCTCCTGGCTGCAAAGGCCTCCCGAAATCTCGGGCTCGATACTGTTGTTTCCTTCAGCGGTGCCTTGGCCTTCCCCTATCTGTATCCCTGGCCACAGCGTCCGGCCGGACTGGTCGAAGAAGCCTTCGGCGAACTCGGGCGGCGATGGGTGCCGATCTTCAATGCGTTTGAGGAACAGGGCGTTGATGTCGCTTTCGAACTGCATCCGGGCGAGGATGTTTTCGACGGTGCGACCTTCGAAATGTTTCTTGACGCGGTGGCGGGTCATAAACGCTGCACGATCAACTACGACCCGTCGCATTTTCTGCTGCAACAGCTCGATTATCTCGCCTTTATCGATATCTATCACGAGCGGATCACCGCGTTCCACGTCAAGGACGCCGAGTTCAACCCCGATGGCCGGCAGGGCGTTTATTCCGGCTACCAAAGCTGGATCAATCGTGCCGGAAGGTTCCGTTCGCTCGGCGACGGGCAGGTGGACTTCTCATCCATCTTCTCCAAGCTCGCGCAATACGACTATGAGTCTTGGGCCGTGCTGGAATGGGAATGCTGCCTGAAGCATCCAGAAGACGGGGCGGCGGAAGGCGCGCCCTTCATCGAAAACCACATCATCCGGGTCACCGAGCGCGCGTTTGACGATTTCGCGGGCGGGAAAACGGATCGCGCGGCTTTGCGCAAGATGATGGGAATCGGGAAATGAGCATGCAGGACAACGAACCGATCCGCTACGGCATGGTCGGCGGCGGCCAGGGCGCCTTTATCGGCGGCGTGCATCGCATTGCAGCGCGGATCGACGGGCAGTTCGCACTGGTCGCGGGAGCGCTGTCGTCGAATGCCGAGCGGGCTAAGGTTTCGGCCGACGAGCTGGGTATCGCGCCCGACCGCTCCTACAGCTCGTTCGAGGATATGGCGAAAGCGGAAGCGGCGCGCCCGGACGGTATCGAAGCCGTATCGATCGTCACCCCGAACCATCTGCATTTTCCTGCCGCGAAAGCGTTTCTGGAGGCAGGAATTCACGTGATCTGCGACAAGCCGGTCACTTCCAAACTCGCGGATGCGAAGGCGCTTGCCGAACTTGTTCGTCAATCTGGCATGCTTTTCATTCTCACCCATAACTACACTGGCTATCCTATGGTGCGGCAGGCGCGCGAAATGGTCGCGAGCGGCCTTCTTGGCGAGATTCGCGTCGTGCAGGCCGAATATCCGCAGGATTGGTTGACTGAGAAGGTAGAAGATACCGGCGCCAAGGGTGCCGTTTGGCGCACTGATCCTGCCCAGTCGGGTGCGGGCGGTTCGACGGGCGATATTGGGACGCATGCCTTCAATCTGGCGCGCTTCGTTTCCGGGCTTGAGCTTGATGCCTTATGCGCGGACCTCGACGCATTCGTTCCCGGTCGCGCTTTGGATGACAATGCTCATGTCCTTTTGCGTTTTCGGGAGAAGAACGGCGTCGCGGCAAAGGGCATGTTGTGGGCAAGCCAGGTCGCGCCTGGCAACGAAAACGGGCTCCGGCTTCGGATTTTCGGCACAAAAGGCGGCTTGGAGTGGTTTCAGCCGGAGCCGAACGTTTTGTGGTTCACGCCGTTTAATCAGCCGAAACAGATGATCACGCGCAACGGTGCCGGTGCTATGGCCATCGCCAACCGCGTGAGCCGCATTCCGGCGGGCCATCCTGAAGGTTATCTGGAGGGCTTCGCAACCATCTACGCGGAGGCAGCCCGGGCCATCAGGGCACAGAAGACGGGTCGACCAATACCCGATGACGTGACTTATCCGACGATTGCCGATGGTGTCGAAGGCGTTGCATTTGTGGAGGCCTGCGTCCGCTCATCGCGCGACAACGCGAAATGGACAAAGCTCGAAATCTAACCAGCGAAGTCAGGCATCCAGCTTGATGATGCGGGGCAGGTCGTCATTGGCCGAATCCCGCATCGAGGCGAGGCTTCGATTGTCGAGCACATCCGACATGGCTTGACGGACCTGCAGCATGATGTGGCGGACCTGGCAGACATGCTCGTCGCAATCTTCGCAACGTTCATATTGCGTGCGGCTTGCGCAGGCCACAGGCGCAAGCGGGCCGTCGAGCACACGGATCACATGGCCGATCTTGATTTCGCTCGCTGGCTTGGCCAAGCGATAACCGCCGTCCTTGCCCTTACGGCTCAAAACGAAACCGGCATTGCGCAATTCGCCCAGAATGGCGTCGAGAAACTTTTTCGGGATATTGTTGGCGACCGCAATATCGTTGACGAAAGCCAATTGGCCGACCGGGATCCGCGCCAGATAAATCAGCGCTTTGAGCCCGTACTTGCCTTTTTTCGTCAACATCGAATAACTGCGGTTTGAGGCCGGAAGGCCACGGAATGTTCCTGATTGTGTCCTTAGGACTTCTTTGTGACAGGAACAATTCCTAACTGCTTGAGTCGCAATCAAATTTTGTGCACTTTGTAAACGAAAAACGCTTTGGCGTGATCGTTGAGATGTCAGTGCGGTGGCTTTTGGAATATCCGGATTCACCAGCAGTCCAAAATTGCTTAAAGCGAGAGGATTTTCTCCCAGATAGTTTCGTCGACAGGAACTCCGAGGCGTTCGTTTCTTTCACGGATCCGCGCTGTACCTTCACCCGGCGCTCTGATTTCTTCTGCGACGCCATCATGACCGTTTTTCAAATGGTCAATCATTTCCGCCAAGCGGATCTCCAGTGCTTCAGGTGAAATCCACTTCTTGAGATCGAACGCAATGAATACCTGACTGACGCCGATGTCGGCGGGCGTTTCAGTCTCGATTTCGCGGGATGCGAGACCACCGGATAAAACAGCAGCGAGCGCATCCAGCGCGAAAGCCATTGCAGAACCTTTCCAGAAACCAGTCGGCAACAAGCGATAGGCGCCCGCTTTCAGAGTCTCGATGATCTCGCCCGCGTCCGTAGTAGGTTGGCCGTCGAACCCAATCGCACCGGGAACCGGTAGGGACTTTCCTGCTAACGCAGCTTCTTGAATGCGACCATACGAAAATTGTGACATGGCGATATCAACGACGATAGGCGGCGAGTCAGGTAGCGCGAAGACGATGGGGTTGTTGCCAAGGCGAGGTATTTTACCACCCCAGGCGGGCATACCGGGCCTCGCATTTGTCCAGCAGATGGCACCGAAACCCGCACGAGCAGCCTGCCTTCCGTAGGTTCCCGCCCTGAGCCAGTGGGTCGAGTTTCGTGCCGCCACGCAACCGATGCCATGCTCGCTAGCCAATTCGGTGGCACGCGACATGAAGCGCGTACAAGCAATCGGGCCAAGCGATCTATTCCCGTCCCATTGTTCGATAGCGCCAAATGCTGAAACCTTAGTGGGCTCGGCACGCGGATTGAGGTAGCCGTCGTCTATGTTTCCAACATATGCCGGTAAGCGTGTCACACCATGTGAGGTGACGCCGTCGAGGCAGTTGTCAACGACGATCTCCGCGAAAACCTTTGCATCTTCACTCGCCACGCTGCGGCTCTTGAGAACGCGCACAACCTGCTCATTGATCTGCTGTGCCGAGATATGAAGGACCACGACTTTGTCTCCTAGCTATGACTGAAACAAAGTTGGCTCAACCTCAAAGATTGTGCAACCGGTTTCACAAAAATCGTGTTTCGAGCCGAGTTATCACGGCAGGTATGGCGGTGCGGTCGACGCGCGAATCACCAGCTGAGTACCCATCACATGCCGGGCTTCCGTTGCTTGGCTTCCGCCGAGAGCTGATATCAGCAAGGATATGGCTACCTCAGCCGCTTCTCGCGTGTTGCTGGACACTGTGGTCAATGGTGGTGTTGTTGTCGCCCCGATGACGTCGTCGCAGCCAATAATGCTGAAATCTTGGGGAACGCGGACCCCCTGTTCTGCAAGACCAGCCATCATTCCCTGCGCAAGAAGGTCATCAAAAGCGACGGCTGCGGTCGCTCCGCTGGCGAGAACCGCCGTTGTGACGCTTTTACCCCCTTCGTGTGTAGGCTTGGGGGTGGAAATCGTAACCAGTTCCGCGCCCATTTGTATCGCGGCTTGACGGATGGCAGTGCTGCGGCGGCGCTGCGCCCAAGATTTTGGCGGTCCACCCACATAAACGAGTTTGCGATGCCCAAGCTCAACGAGATGCTTGACGGCGCTTATGATGCCTGGTCCGCTATCGATCAGTACCCTTAGAGTATTCGGCAAATCCTGATTGACAAGCACAATCGGGTAAAGCCGCATAAGTCCTTGAATCTGGTTTGCAGACAGGCGGGAAGATACGAGTACAAGGCCGGCAACCTGCTGTCCAAATCGCCGGACCAATTTCTCCTCACGCTCTGGGTCCTCGTCGGAATCTCCGAGGAATACGTCAAAATCCAGCTCTTCGGCCTTGCGTTGTGCCGCCTTTATCAGCGGTGGGAAGAACGGATTGGCGATATCGGGAACAATGACGCCGATGATTTTGGTTCGTCCGGTCGAAAGAGCTCGTGCAAGTGGATTGGGGTGAAATCCGAGCCTTTTGGCGACGGCCAGGACGTGGGTGACGGTTTCCTTCTTCAGCCTTTCAGGCTTGGCAAATGCCCGCGAAACCGTCGATCGAGCCACTTTGGCTTCAGCTGCGACTTCCGCGATGGTCGGTTGGCGTTTCTTTGGCGGGTTCACGGCCATACCTCGGCTACATATGAAAATCCTATGTGCTTTGTCGCACAGAAATTGCCAAACAAAAGCTGTATTGACTGGCAACCGGTTGCACAATAGGCTGATTGTGCGGGGTCAAAGAGGAAAGTGGAATGCGCAATTCTCCCGGCGAAGGCCGAACGAGCGAGATAAATGCTCTCCCCTCGGAATTCGATCTTGCTGAGCGAGTTCATGTCTTTTCCGATAGACTGGAAATGGGGAAGGCAGCTGCCCGCGATGTCGCAGCAACATTGATTGCGATGTTGAATCGGCAATCTCTTGTTCGGGTAATTTTCGCTGCAGCGCCAAGCCAACAAACCATGCTTAACGCGCTGGTGGATGCGCCAGGGATCGATTGGAGCCGGATCGAGGCTTTCCATATGGACGAATATCTGGGTCTGGATCCGCAAGACCCGGCCGGCTTCGGAAACTGGTTGCGTCGAAACATCTTCGACCGTCTTCCTTTCGCGGCAACTCATGTGATCCCGACATACGGCTTTTCTGAAAAGACTGTTTCGGACTATGCTGCTCTTCTAGCTGCGCGCCCAATCGATCTTGTGTGCCTTGGTATCGGCGTAAATGGTCATATTGCGTTCAACGATCCACCAGTGGCGGATTTCCAGGATCCACTGGACGTGAAAAAAGTCTTGCTGGATGAAGTGTGCCGTCAACAACAGGTGGACGACGGTTGTTTCCCCAGTATTGAAGCCGTTCCTCAAGAAGCAATCACTTTGACAGTTCCGCGTTTGTTGCGCGCCGAGCGACTATTCGCTGTGGTGCCGGGGTGTTCCAAACGCAGTGCCGTGAAGGCAGCGCTCGAGGGGCCGATTACAACGTCCTGCCCGGCGAGTATCCTTCGAACACATCCAGGATGCCAAATTTATTTGGACAAGGAGTCTGATCCCGATGCCAGAAATTGATGCTGCAGCAGTCACTGCTTCCTACCTCGACAGCGTTACTGAATTGATGCGTCGGGTGCAGAATGAAGAAAAGCGCTCAATCGAAATGGCCGCCGGGAAATTGGCGGAACAGATTGCAGCGGACAGGCTGGTGCATGTTTATGGTCCCGGTGGCCATTCCAATCTCGCTAGCCAGGAGATCTTCTTTCGTGCAGGCGGTTTGATGCATATTTCCGCCATTCTCGATGAAGGAACTTTGCTGTCGAGCGGCGCGCTTCGCTCCATGGCAATAGAACGCACTCCGGGTTACGGCCGTCTGGTTATCGCGGACAGGGAGTTAGGTACCGACGATGTCCTTATCCTCGTCAATGCTTATGGGATAAACGCTGCTCTGATTGATGCTGCCCTCGAAGCAAAGGAAAGAGGGTGCTTCACGATTGGGGTAAGTTCACGTGAACATGCCAACGGCACCGCTGCCGATCATCCAGCTCGGCACCCGACGAAGAAAAATCTTCACGACATTGTCGATGTAGCCATTGATACGAAAGTGCCGATTGGCGATGCGCTGATGCAGTTGCCTGGGCTCTCGGAAAAGACGGCGGCCAGTTCGACTTTCGTGAACGCTTTCGCACTCAATTTGCTTGTCATTCACACGATCGCCTTGCTTCTCGAAAAGGGCATTGAGCCGCCAGTCTGGCGCTCTGGCAATGCGCCGGGCGGCGATGAAGCAAACGGTCGATTTTTGTCGCGGTTCCGGGGCAGGGTCCGCATGTTGTAAAGGCCAAAATCGGCCGTGAGGACATGGATGCTGTGCGCGTAGGTATCGCGAGCGCTGACATAACGCCGCCGGTCGGCTTGCCAATGGCCGGGTTTGCAGCACGTACACTCGGCGCTTCCGGTACGCATGATCCTTTGCGCGCGACGGCAATTGTTGTCGACAATACCGCGCTGTTGTCGCTCGATCTGCTGGGTGTGGATGCCGAATTGACGGCCGATATTTGCGAGCTTTGCAGGCCGTTGGGAAACAGCCTGACGATTGTCGCATCTCATACTCACGGAGGGCCGGTCAGTCTTGGCCCTGCCATGAATGCTACATATCGCGCGCTTGTCATCGAAAGAAGCGTTTCCGCCCTTGCCAAGGCAACAGCCGCGCGACAGCCGGCGCGGCTGCGGGCGGGACAGGGCAGCGCTTGCGGCGTAGCCCGCAACCGTCGACATGCGGATGGACCGACGGATCAATCGCTTCCAGTTGTCATGTTCGAAACGCTCCAAGGCGCACCATTGGCAATTGTGGTTGCTTATGCCTGTCACCCGACTGTTCTAGGCGCCGACAACCGTTTGTGGACGGCTGACTGGCATGGGCCGCTTCGCTCCAAACTTGAAAACGCATTTCCAGGAAGTATCGCGCTGACCCTGACAGGGTGCTGCGCAGACGCAAATGTCGGACACTCCGCGCATTCGTCAATCACGCTGGAAGCTTCGAACACACGTAGTTTTTCTGCCGCTAAGGACGCTGCGGACGCTATCGCACAGTCTGTCTCTGCAGCCCGCTTGGACGAAATCTCGGACCAGAAATGTGCAATGGCGCGTTGTGAAGTTTCACTGGAATTCGAGCGGCGTGAAACCGCATCCGATGATCAACTTTGCCGTCGTTGGATAGCCGAAACGGAGCACGCTTCGCCCGCACGTCGCGCATTGCTGGAAGCCTGGATCGAGTGGGCAAACGGTCGTCCAGCAGACAGGGTAAAGGAACACATCGACGTGCCTGTGTCCGTGATGCGTTGGGGCGAACTTCTCATCCTCTGTCTTCCGGGCGAGATTTTTGCTGAAACGGCGCAGCAGTTGCGCCAGCGCTTGGGTCGGCCGGACGCGATCGTTTTGGCTTATGCCGGAGACAATCCCGGATACATCGCGCCACGCTCGGAATATCCGCACGGCGGGTACGAGATTGACGAAGCCCACCGCTATTACGGTCAGCCGGCAACCTTCGCTGAAGGTTCTGCAGAACGGCTTGTCGATGCAGCAGAGTCTCTGGTCCGCGACCTCAAATTTATCAGGAGCCAACCGTGACCAACCATTTTCTCGCTTCCGCGCGCAAAATTTATGTCGACGCGAACAGGGATACGTTGAACTGGCTGTTGGAAAGACCGCGCCGGCATTCGGGCTTCATCGACACCAAGATGAGTTCGATCACTTTGCAGGACTTTCCCCAAACCGACAGGTGGCGCGGGCCAACGACGACATATGGCTGGATTCAAGGGCGTGGACTCGAGGCCTTGGTGGCCCATGCCGAATTTTTTGAAAAAGAAGATCGGACGCTGGCAGAAAACCTTGATCGTGCCGCTCGCCTCCTCTTCGTCGAACTGCAATCGCTTTACGATCGCTACGGGGCTGCCTTTTTCGCTTACGACGAGGAGCTGACCCCTGTTTATTCGGACAAGGATGGTCGGCCTCTCCGCCAGACAACAAGTTCCGACTTGGCGACTTATTCGGACATCTTTGTGCTCAAGGGGCTCATCCGGGCCGCGCACCGATATGAATCGGCAAGTCTTTCAACCTATCTTGCTCGAATGGCCGACGTGGTTGCAGCTATAGAATCCAGTCGATTCTTGATGGATGAAAAGCAGCTTCTCGACGGGCAGGCTCTAAACGCTCAAGGTGCTGAGTTCGGGCCTCGCATGATCGCATTGGGAGCGGCATCCATGCTTTCGCGTATGGGTTTTCAGTCACATGCTGATTTCGGGATGCGCTTCATCAACCATGTTCTTGAGCGTCATCTAGATCGCTCCACTCTTTTGCTTCGCGATGCGGAAGGCGGCGCCGACGCAAATGTCGGACATGCGATCGAATTTGTAGGTTTTGCGCTTGAATATCTGTCCTGCGAGGCTGACAACTCGTTGGTCGAACGGATCGCGGTAATCGCGCAGTCCTCATTTGACGCAGGTTTTGCAGGACCAGGCGTGTGCCTGCGTGTTTCACTCGAAAGCCAAGGTCCATCGAGCCCTTATTTTCCTTGGTGGTCTCTACCGGAGACTATTCGGGCCGCAGCTTACGCATACGAACGTGTCGGATCGGATGTGTATCTGGATGTGTGGAAAAAAGCGCATGAAGCTTTCTTCCAAAATTATTGGCGCGGAACGCCGCCACTCGCCTATCAGACCCGCACGATGGAGGGGCCAGTCGATTATGTCCCGGCGACGTCCGACCTCGATCCCGGATATCACACCGGATTAAGTTTGCTCGGCGCGATCGAGGTCGTGGATCGCGCCGATAAACCATAGATGCTAGCGTCTTTCTGACATCTCGAGCGCCGCTTCGACCTGATTGAGCGCGATAACGGCCCGCAGCCCTTCTTCGCCACTCACGGGCATAAGCGCGTTGTCTTGAACAGCGTCGATCCAGGCCTCCAGCTCTCGGCGCAGGGATCCGCCAGAGATACCGCCGTCATGCGTCCAGTTTCGGCTATCAATCCGTCTTGTGGCAGCCAATCCGTCGGTCGCAAGCTCAAGTTCATCCGTGGAGAGATCAAGGACGGCCTGGCCCTTGTCGCCAAATACCTGGATCCCGGCGAGGGCGCTTCGCGCGGATGCGGCGTTGATCAGCCAATGATTTTCCACCGAAGCGATCACGCCATTGTCGAGACGCAAATGTGCAAGCGACAAATCCCACTTGTCGGTGAAGACTTGAGCACCCATCGATTGAACATGCGCGATGTTGCCGCCTGCTAGCCAAAGCAGCAAATCCAAGTCGTGAACGCCCAGGAAAGCCGTCACAGAGCAGCGGCCCTTCAGTCGCGCCACCGCTGCCCGTCCATTCGCACGGTGAACCTTGATGAACTCGATCTTGCCCAATTCACCCGCATCCATCCGCCGCTTCAGTTCTGCCAGTCTGAGGTCGAAGCGCAGCAGTTGTCCAACCATGAGATGATCGGGCGCAGTCTGTGCTGCAAGAATCTCACGTGCATCGGCTTCATTTGTGGCTAGGGGCTTTTCCACCAGCACATATCTGCCCGCCCGTAGGGCCTCAACGCATGACGCAACGTGCAATTCGTCGGGGAGGGTAATTGAAACGGCATCGACTTCGTTCAGGATGTCGGAAAGCCTCTCATAGCCCGGCACACCGAATTCTGCGCTCGCGGCGTTGCGGCGCTCTTCGTCGATCTCAACGACCCCCGCCAAGGTCACGCCACGAAAAGTCTTGAGGATGCGGGCATGCAACATACCCATCAATCCCATTCCAACGACCGCTACGCGCACGGGATTGCTGGCAATTTCAGAACGCATGAAAAACCTCAATCAGGATTTGGAGTTTCGGGTACCGGCGTTATCGCTCGGCCGGTTTTCAGGAAGGAAAAGACATTATCAGCCACAAGCCGAGCCATTCTCCGTCGCGTTTCGACAGAGCCCGATGCTACATGCGGCAAGAGAACCGTGCGATCCGAAAGAAGCAGCGCTTCCGGCAAGACGGGCTCGCTCTCATAAACATCCAATCCGGCGCCAGCGATCCGGCCCTCCCTCAATGCCTGGATGAGGGCAGGCTGGTCGACAGCAATGCCGCGCCCGACATTGATGAGGTATCCGTTTGGCCCCAATTCGTCGAGAATGGCCTGGCCAACCAGACCCTTTGTTGTCGGCGTGCCGGGAAGCACGCAAATCAGCACGTCGCTTTGGCGCGCGAGAGCAAGGGGATCAGCAAAATGTTTGATCGTGGTTGCAGGATCAACCACCGCGTCGCAGTAGCAGACGGTGACGTCGAAAGATTCAAGGCGACGCGCAATCGTCCTTCCAATTCGCCCGAAGCCGAGAATTCCGACAGTTTTGCCGCTCAAGCTGTCTGTCAGGGGAAATGCGCCCTGTGTCCAGTTGCCGGATCGTAGATAACGTTCCGCCTCGCCGAAGCGCCTGACCGTCATCAATGTCAGAGCTATTGCCGTATCAGCAACATCGTCACTGAGAACGTGGGGAGTATGCGAGACAAGAATTCCGTTTTCGGCGCACCAGTCGACCGGCACGTTATCGTATCCCACGCCCATATTCGCCACCAGGCCGAGACGCGGGAAACGCGACAGGAATTCCGGATCAGCGGCGCGTCCCAGGACAATTGCCCGGATCGTATCATTTACGCTGCCCGATAAGGATGATCCTGCGGGGTCAGCGAGCAGGACAGGCTCGGTTTGTTCAGCCAGCATCTCCATAGCCACAGGCGGAATTAAACCGGTTACGATCACCTTTTCTGCCATCCTGCTCTCCATTTTGAACGCGGAACCGAAAACGGATATACTGTTATGGCAACCGGTTGCCTGGTCAAGTCGAAATTATCGCGTGCTTTCTGAGTGGCGATCCAATCCTGAATTCGTTAGCCGAGCATTTGAGCTTTCATGCTATTGAATATCGTTATGTGTCAATAACTTGGGATCACAACTTAAGTTTTGGGCAAATTGATTGTTTCATAACCATCTCGCAGATGCGGCGGATTGATAGCTTCTTATTGCGTTAATCCATCTGTTGACAGCAATCATCTGTTCTGGCTTTCTTGTGCAATCGGTTGCCTAAATTTGTGACGAGGTGGTTTTGCGCTCTAACACGTCAGGCATAATCGGAAGATTTGGTGGGGCTTTCAGAGCCTCCGCCCTGCATAAGGCGGGTCCAGTCGCGATGATCGGCGGCGCTCTTCTTTTGCTCCTGATCGTGATTGCGGTTTTTGCGCCCTTCGTGGCACCCTACAATCCCCTCGCACAGATCGCTATGCCCTTTTCGCCGTTATCGGCGGCGCATCCGCTTGGCACCGATGAGTTGGGACGCGATTTGCTCACACGGCTGATCTATGCGTTGCGGCTGACATTGTTCGTGGCGATATCGACATCGCTTCTCGCAGGAATAGCGGGGATAGGAATAGGTCTCGTCGCGGGGTTTTTCGAGGGTTGGGCCGACGCGTTGCTCATGCGGTTGATGGACGTCGTTCTATCCGTGCCCGCTATTCTTCTCGCTATCGTTCTCATCGCGATTATGGGCGGTGGATTGGTGCCGCTTGTGGCGGCTATAGCGGTTGTCGGCATACCTTCATTCGCGCGTTTGACGCGTGCCACGGTGCTGAGCGTCAAAAGCCGGGAATTTGTGACAGCGCAGCGTGTTGCAGGCGCTTCGGTCGGTTCGATTTTGCTGCGCACGATTCTGCCGAATGCAGTGGGCCCTGCGATTGTGCAGTTGATCGTGACTGCTTCGATTTCCGTTCTTACCGAGTCTGGTTTGAGTTTTCTTGGCCTCGGTGCGGCTCCCCCGGCACCGTCGCTGGGAGGAATGCTGGCTGCTGGCAACGAAAATCTGTTCGTGTCACCGCTTTATCCTGTGATCGTGGGTTTCGCGATTGCGCTGATAGTCGCTTCCTTTGACGCCCTCGGCACCGGTTTGCAGCGTATATACGGCTACTCCACTGCTGGCGGAAGGACGCTGGCATGATCGACTTT
>JAFAGL010000130.1 GCA_023422735.1 Pseudomonadota bacterium | reverse complement strand
TGGCGGTGATCGGCGTTCTGGCCTCCGTGGTGGGTGCCTTTTATTATCTGCGCCTGATCAAGATCATGTGGTTCGATGAGCCAGTGGCAGGCTTTGTGCCGGTTGCCGGAGAACTGCGTCTGGTTTTGGGCGTGTCTGCCGCCTTCACGCTGCTTTATGTCCTGATCGGTGGGCCGCTCGGCAACATCGCGCAGGCGGCGGCGATGTCGTTCTTCTAAGGCATGGCTTTCGAGCTGGGGTTTGAGGCGGTTGCGGCCGGTTATCGGGTCGAAGGGCATCATACTGTCGGCTCCACCAATGCGCTTGCGCTCGAACGGGCGCAGGCTGGCGATCCCGGAAATCTCTGGGTTTGCGCGCTCAAGCAGGAAAGCGGTCGCGGTCGTCGCGGCCGGGTCTGGGAAACGCCGGTCGGCAATCTCGCGGCTACGCTGCTGATGATTTGCAATCAGGAACCGAAGCTCGTCGCCACTTTGGGCTTTGTTGCGGGTCTTTCCCTTTCCGACGCGCTGCAATCTGCGCTGCCGCAGGTCACCATCAGCGTGGCGGCGGATGCCGGAGCAGCGGCGGATCAGAGCCGATTTACCTTGAAATGGCCCAATGATCTTCTGGCCGACGGAGCCAAACTGTCAGGAATTCTGCTCGAATCCTCCGTGCTGCCGGATGGCAGGTTCGCCGTGGCGATCGGGATCGGCGTGAATGTCGTTGCTCACCCGGTTGACGTACCCTATCCGGCGACGTCTCTGCGGGAAATGGGATCCATGCTCTCGGCAGAGCAGCTTTTTTCAAGCCTCAGCTCGGCATGGGCGCAGAATATTGCCTTGTGGGACGAAGGGCGCGGGCTCGATGCGATCCGCCAGCGTTGGCTCGCACGCGCCGCCGGTCTTGGCGGAGAAGTTGCCGTGCGGATGGATGGTCAGATATTGCGTGGAAAATTCGAAACGATTGACGAGGATTGTCGCTTCGTGATCCGGCTTGAAGACAATAGTCTCGCCAGGATTGCTGCCGGCGATGTACATTTTGGCGCCGCTGCTTCGGCAAGCGCTGCATAAAGGATAAAAATTGGCAGATCAAAAAACGGCGGAACTGGTTTTCGTACCCCTCGGTGGAGTGGGCGAGATCGGCATGAATTTCGCGCTTTACGGCTACGGTCCGGCAAATGCGCGCGAATGGATCATCATCGACGTCGGCGTCACCTTCCCGTGGCCGGAATTGCCCGGCGTCGATCTGGTTTTGCCCGATATCCGTTTTGTGGAAGACAAGCTGGATGCCGTGCGCGGCATCATCATCACCCACGCGCATGAAGATCATTATGGTGCGCTGCTTGATTTGTGGCCGCGTTTGAAGGCTCCCGTCTGGATGACACCGTTCAGCGCGGGATTGCTTGAAGCCAAGCGTGCCGCTGAGGCAAAATCGCTCAAGGTGCCGGTGGAAATCTACAAGGCGGGATCGACATTTCAGGTCGGGCCATTCTCGATCGAGGCGATTGCGGTCACGCATTCGATTCCCGAGCCGGTTTCGCTGGCAATTTCCACACCAGTGGGAACGGTCGTGCACACAGGCGACTGGAAGATCGATCCCGAACCGACCCTGCCGCCTTTGATCGATGAAAACCGTTTTCGGCAACTGGGCGAAAAGGGTGTCGCAGCGCTGGTTTGCGATTCCACCAATGCGCTGCGGGAAGGCGAGTCGCCATCCGAGCAGGATGTGAGCGAAGGCATTCGCCAGGTCATTGAGGCCGCGCCTGGGCGCGTTGCCGTGACGACATTTTCTTCCAATGTCGGTCGCATCAAGTCGATCGCTGAAGCCGCCTTGGCCACCGACCGTCAGGTTCTCGTGCTGGGACGTTCGCTCAAGCGGGTTATCGATGTCGCTACCGAGCTTGGTTATCTCGAAGGGCTCCCGGCTTTCGTCAGCGAGGAGGATTACGGCTATATCCCGCGCGACAAGGTCGTCATTTTGTGCACAGGCAGCCAGGGCGAGCCGCGCGCTGCGCTTGCCAAGCTGGCACGCGACGAGTTCCGCAATGTGGCCTTGTCGCCGGGCGACACGGTAATCTATTCGTCGCGCACGATACCGGGCAATGAAAAGGCGATCCTTGAAACCAAGAACCTGCTGATCGAACAGGGCGTGCGGATCATCGAAGACAGCGATGCGCTGGTGCATGTTTCCGGGCATCCGCGGCGCAGCGAGCTTCGTCGTATGTATGAATGGGTGAAGCCCAAGATTGCGGTGCCGGTTCATGGTGAGGCGGCGCATCTCGTCGCGCATGGTCAGTTGGCACGCGATTGCGGGGTCAAGGATGTGCCGCGCGTGCGCAATGGGGTGATGGTTCGGCTCGCGCCAGGCCCTTCGCAATTGCTGGATGAAGTTCCGTTCGGCCGCGTGCTGAAGGATGGCCGCTTGATCGGCGACGAAGTGGCGACCGGTGTGAAGGATCGCAGAAAGCTCGCTTTCGCCGGCCACGTCGTGGTGAATGTCGTGCTTGATGACCGCTACGAAC
>JAFAGL010000097.1 GCA_023422735.1 Pseudomonadota bacterium | reverse complement strand
CGGCTGATCAACTCGAATCCGCCATCACGCCGAAAACAAAATGGGTGATGCTCAATTCCCCATCAAACCCGTCCGGCGCCGCTTATTCGGAAGCACATTACCGGCCTTTGCTCGACGTGCTCCTGAAACATCCGCAGGTGATGCTGCTCGTGGACGATATGTATGAGCACATCGTTTATGATGACTTCCGGTTCGTGACCCCGGCTGCAATCGAGCCACGCCTGAAAGAGCGCACGCTCACCGTCAATGGTGTTTCCAAGGCTTATGCGATGACCGGTTGGCGGATCGGTTATGCTGGCGGGCCGAAAGCACTCATCAAGGCCATGGCCGTGGTGCAAAGTCAGGCGACGTCCTGTCCAAGCTCGGTGGGTCAGGCCGCGTCGGTTGCCGCACTGAATGGCGACCAGTCCTTCCTGAAAGACCGCACGGCAAGCTTCCAGCGCCGCCGCGACCTCGTCGTGGCCGAGCTGAATGCCATTGACGGGATCGAATGTCGCACACCCGAAGGCGCATTCTACACCTTCGCCAGCTGCAAGGGCCTGCTCGGACGCAAGACGCCGCAGGGCACGGAACTCAACAGCGATTCCGATTTCTGCGCATGGCTTCTGGCAGAAGCGAATGTAGCAGTCGTTCCGGGCTCCGCATTCGGCCTGTCGCCCTTCTTTCGTATTTCCTATGCGACATCGCAAGAGGAGTTGAAGGAAGCGCTGGCAAGGATTGCAGCGGCTTGTGAAAGATTGAGCTGACTGCGCGAAAAGCGCCGAAGCAGATCGAAAGGGGTGGCGTACGGATTGCGCCACCCCTTTTTTGCATTTCGCTGTCCGATGACGCGCCAACATGAGCTGCGATGCTGTGCGGGAAAGGTGGATCGTCTCTTGCTAGGCGATGTTATCGGGACTTAAGTTAGAATCGACTGAAACGCGCGGAGTCTCGATATGTACAAGCACATCCTCGTTCCAACCGACGGTTCGGAACTCGCCAATCGCGGTGTCACGGCAGCTGTGGAACTCGCCAAATCCCTGTCGGCGAAGATCACGCTTTTGCATGCGGTCGAGGCCTTCAACGCAGCATTCACATCACCTGATGGAGCCTGGATCGGCGGAGCCGAGCTTTATAGCCAGATCGAAGCCGCGCAAACCGAGAATGCAGAAAAAATTCTGCAAGAAGCGAGCCAGACTGTTGCTGCGTCGGGTGTTTTATTCGAAGCGGTCAGCACGAAAGACTCGCCGCCTGCCGATGCGATCGTCAAGGCTGCCGAGGAAAAGGGCTGCGACCTGATCGTGATCGCCTCTCATGGACGCAGAGGGGTCAGCCGGATGGTGCTTGGCAGCCAGACTTCTGAAGTTCTGGCACATTCGAAAGTACCGGTTCTCGTGATCCGCTGATTGCGAGTGTTGCCGGATGAAAATCGCGGTCTTTGCAACAAAGCCCTATGACAAGCGCTTTCTGGAAGCCGCGAATGCTTCGCGATCGCAAAGGCTGACTTATCTCGAACCGAGACTTGACGAAACCACGGCAAGTCTTGCGGCGGGGTTCGACGCCGTTTGTATTTTCGTGAATGACGATGCGTCGCGGCCGGTTCTCGAAAAGCTTGCACAAGGCGGTGTAAAGATCATCGCCTTGCGCTGCGCTGGTTATAACAATGTCGATCTCACCGCGGCTGAGGCAGTGGGTATCAGCGTGGTTCGCGTTCCGGCCTATTCGCCAAACGCGGTTTCGGAATTCACCGTCGGCATGGCCCTGGCGCTTGATCGCAAGATCCACCGGGCCTGGGCGCGCGTGCGTGAAAACAACTTTGCGCTGGAAGGGCTGATAGGCCGCAATTTCCAGAACCGCACGGTGGGCGTGATCGGCACGGGTCGGATCGGTGCGCTTGTCGCGAAAGCCTTTGCGCTGGGTTTCGGCTGCAAGGTTCTGGCCAGCGATCCCTTTCCCGACCGGGAGCTTGAGCAATGCGGCATCCTTTATGTCGACCCTCAAACAATCCTGCAGGAATGCGATGTTGTTTCCTTGCATTGCCCGCTGACGCCTGAAACGCATCATCTCATCAACCAGCAGGCAATCGACAATGCCCGCGAAGGTATTCTGATCGTCAATACGAGCCGTGGTGCGCTGATTGACACCGGCGCGCTGATCAAGGGGCTGAAAGCCGGCAAGATCGGCGGCGTTGCGCTCGATGTTTATGAGCAGGAAGCGGACCTCTTTTTCGAGGACCTTTCGAGCGAGATCATTCAGGACGATGATTTCCAGCGCTTGCTGACCTTCCCGAATGTGCTGATTACCGGGCATCAGGCCTTTCTGACAGAGGAAGCCTTGCAGGCGATCGCGCAAACGACTTTGGCTAGCATGGATGCGTTTGAAAAAGGCCAGCCCTTGACCAATCAGGTGCTGGCGCAGCACGTTTTGCCGGGCAAATAGACCGGTCGTGCTGGTATTGCGTCTTGCAGCCTGATCCGAAACATGATCTATAACCCGCCAACCACAGGGGTGCTCCGGAATGTCGGGGCTGAGAGCGCAGCGCGAAGTTGCGAAACCCTCAAGCTGATCTGGATAATACCAGCGGAGCGAGGCGGACATGTTTTCTGGCGCACAAATTTCCCTTTATCCGATGGCCGACGATTTCGTTGCCATCATCCTCGGCAGTCTTTCGGCGCTTGATCCCTATAGGGAGCGGTTCCGGATCGAAACCGACGACATTTCCACCCTGCTTGTCGGCCCGCCGGAAGAGCTTTTCCCAGCCATGCGCGATCTGCATGTGGCAGCTTCACGAAATCGGGTTCACTGCGTTCTGCACGCGACCGTATCGCGGGGTTGCCCCGGTGAGCCGGACGATCCTGTTTGCACGCCCATCGAGGGGCGGGGAACCGACGAGACTCTCGATGCGCGGATCGCCCAGGCTTTGGACGCTGCGGCAAATGCCACGCATACGGGCCAGAATGTAGCCGCGCAGCTCTCGCTATATCCGCTCGGTGCAGGGCACCATATGGATGAGATATACGGTTGCATCGACTTCCTGAAGCGATCCGGTGTGTTCGGGAAATCCAAGAATTTCTGCACCACGCTGCGCGGCGATGCGGGGCCGGTGTTCGCGACGCTGAGCGAGGCCTTTTTGCGCTTTGGCTCGGCAGAAGGCCATCTGGCGCTCGATTTGACGGTTTCGGCCAACAGCCCCAGCAAAACCGCCTGATTTCCTTTTTTCCCGTTCCCGGCGGGTCGCACCCACATGCCATTCAAATTCTCCTTCGTGACCAGATACGGTCCCGCCTGCCTTGCCATCCTGTTTTTGCTGGCAGGCTGGCAGGCTTATGCGCAACTGTCCGGCATCAGCCCGACAACCTTGCCGTCGCCCTTGCGCGTCGCTGAACAGGGCTGGAGCCATCGGCAAGCACTGTTTGACAATCTCGTGCCGACCGTTCGGGCAACTTTGTTCGGGTTCAGCTGCTCGCTTGCAGCGGCATTCGCATTGTCGATCGCCATGGATTTTTCGCAGTTGCTGCGCCGGGCCTTGTTTCCTGTCTTCATCATCAGCCAGACACTGCCATTGGTGGCGATCGCGCCCCTGGTTGTGTTGTGGTTCGGCTTCGGCCTCTTGCCAAAGATCATGCTGGTGGCCCTGGTCACCTTCTTTCCCATGCTGGTGGCGCTGGTTCAGGGATATGAAGCGACGGAAAAGGAAATCTCCGCGCTGCTCCGATCCATGGGGGCAAGCCGCTGGCGAATGTTCGTTTCCGCGCGCCTGCCATCGGCGCTTCCCTTCTTTTTCGCGGGCCTGCGCATCTCCATCACCTATGCCGTCGTGGGCGCGATCTTTGCCGAATATTCCGGTGCCGCGCGGGGTCTGGGCATCTATATCCTCAATGCCAAGAACAATTTTCGGCCGGACCTGGTGCTTGCCGCGGTCTGCGTAAGCGCCACGCTGACTTTGGTGCTGTTTGGGATCACGGTTCTCGTGCAACGCGTTTCGATGCCTTGGGCGCGATTCACGCAGGAGGTGGCA
>JAFAGL010000250.1 GCA_023422735.1 Pseudomonadota bacterium | reverse complement strand
GGTGAAGCCTACATCGCGCGGGAATGGGAAAAGCCACACCTCGCCAATCTCACCGGTTCAGCTGCGGCCTATCGTCCAAAGGGCTCCATTCTCGGCCATCAGGATCGCCCTCGCGTGACGGGCGATTACGACGCCTGGACGCCGGGAAGCTGATCCCGCATTTGTGCTCGTTTGGGTTTTCTCGCCACAATTCTTGGCTAGGCGGAGACTTGAACGAGTCGTGGGGTGCGGCTTGTAGCCGGAATGGATGGACGATGCTGACAGCGACACGGATATTTGCCGCCGGTTTGATGAGCTTGGCTATCATTCCGCTCGCGCAGGCTCAGC
This sequence comes from Pseudomonadota bacterium, assembly GCA_023422735.1. Taxonomy (GTDB): domain Bacteria; phylum Pseudomonadota; class Alphaproteobacteria; order Rhizobiales; family Rhizobiaceae; genus Tianweitania. Next base: position 4,870 of record JAFAGL010000250.1, on the reverse strand, counting down.
AGTCGCAGGATCCGAATATTTTCGAGGGCATTCAAGGTTTTGGGTCCGGTAACGGCGCGAGTACTGAGCAGGCCCAGCCGGACCAGCCGGTGACGCCGAAAGTGGAGCGCGTCAAAAATCCTGTGGCCGAATTTTCCGGCATCGACAAGATCACCGGGCGCATCATCAGTTTTGATGTTTATGTCGATGAAACCGTGCAATTCGGCGCCCTGCAGGTAACGCCCCGGGTATGTTTCGCAAGCCCTGAAAATCAGGAACCGAAGACGGACGCTTTCGTGGAAGTCGACGAGATCACGCTCGATCGCAAGATCCGGCGCATCTTCACGGGCTGGATGTTTGCCGAAAGCCCCGGTCTCAATGCCGTCGAGCATCCGGTTTACGACGTTTGGCTAAAGGCCTGTAAGAAACAGTCTGATATCCCGCCGCCGGAATCAGCCAGCAATTCATCCACGGGTAACTGATCGCGACCTTGCAAATCGGTTCGGGTGTTATTCGCCGTTGTTCAACCGCTCGACCTCGCGACCAAGGCGTTCGATGATCCGACCGGTATCTTCGTGGATACGCCGCAATCTTTCGATCTGAAGGTTGAGCGAGGCCAGTGGATCGGGCCCGATCTCATCTGCGGGTGCGTCTCCGACACCATGAAGCAGCCACATGGGGCTTACCGCAAGAACACTGGCCAAAAGCGTTAACCGATTGACATCCGGTTCGGCGCGATCGTTTTCCCAATCGACGATCGTTTGTTTTTTAACCCCAACACGACGAGCCGCCGCCGCAAGGCTCACACCTGCGGCGTCACGTGTGCGCGAGAGCCTGCCGCCGAGCGTATCGCTATCGATAGCGCGCGACGGGAAAGCGCGAATAACTGTCAATGAATATGCCTCGCCCTTGGATCGAGCCGGAAATCTAGCAGCCGGCGTTCTAAACACAAGGTGAGCCCACGCCCTTCCTTCGGCTCTTTGCGACATGCGCCACCAGAGAAGTAAAAGCTCAGAGCGCCTTTGCAGCTTCCAGAACTTCCTGGGCGTGACCGGGGACGGAAACCTTCCGCCAGATGTTTGCGATCTTTCCATTCTTGTCGATCAGGAAGGTCGAGCGTTCGACGCCCATATATTTGCGCCCATACATGCTTTTTTCCTTCCAAACACCGAGTGCTTCCAGAAGGGTTTTTTCTTCATCGGAAATCAGATCGATGTTGAGTTCATGCTTCTGCTTGAACTTGTCATGCTTCTTCACGCTGTCGGGCGACAAGCCGAGGATCGCAATGTTGGCAGCCTCGAAATCCGGCTTCAATTGTGTGAAATCAATCGCTTGCGCCGTGCAGCCGCTCGTATCGTCTTTGGGATAAGCGTAAAGCACGAGAGGTTGACCACGAAAGGATTGCAGCGACATAGTTCCGCCCCCATCGCGTGGGAGTTCGAATTCCGGTGCATTGTCGCCAATTTGGAGCTCAGCCATAAGTTTAACCTGTTTGCGGTTCGATCGTTCTCGCGAGATATAGGGCTGTCCCGGATTCGTCCATCTGTTGCTCAGGAAATGCCGTTCCTTTGGAGACCGAGCCGCCACACGCTCATCGCAGGATACGCTTTCGGCGCGAAGACATCGCCGATTTATCCGCTTTGCCGTCATCCGCGCCGCCGCCCGTGGAAAAGGCCCTGCGCGCGCCCGCGAAGAAGCGCCGCACGCTTCATCGATTGGGTATGGCGTTTGGATTCCTCGTCGCTGTATTCGTTGCGCTTGTTGTTTTCGTGTTTGCTTTCGGGCTTCCAACGATCGGTGTCGAGCGATTGCGGGAAGAAGCGGAGCGAGCGGGCAGTCGCTTCGTAGGTGAGCCAGTTGACGCGAAATTGGGGAGGCTGGGCGTTTCGTTTGATGCGACGCGCTTTCTTTCCCTGAGTGTCGCGAATTTGGAATTGGGTGCGGTCGATCCTGGAGGACCGCGCATCTCGGCAGGCGAAATCCGCTTCGGTCTGGCGCCTTTGCAATTGTTGCGCGGTCGCATCCAGCTTGGAAACGCTACTTTGGCGGATGCGCGAATTGTTGCGGGAGCCTTGCAGCAAAACGGGCAACAGGATTGGGCTGCCGGCTTGAAAAACAGCCAGGGTCTCATCGAGCCGGACAAGGTCCTCGATGCTGCTTTCGAGGGCTTGCATCGCGCCTTCAATGGTCTGGATTCGGGTCAAACCCGGCGGCTGGCGCTGGAGAATATCGACATTGTCCTGCCGGGTCTGAAAAAGACGACGACCCTTCACATTCCCTTTGCCACACTCCAGCGCATCGATGACGCTTTGACCATCGATAGTGAGGTGGTGATCAATGGGCGCACCGTGGCCTTGACCGGCAAAGCCATTCGCCCGACCGATGGAAGCCGGATTGCGGATGTATCTGTTGCGGTCGCGTCGGATCCGGTCGCGCGCAACAACCCGATCATCGATGACGGTTTGGCGCAGGTCGACCCCTCGTTGGGTATCTTGTCCGTGCAGATCAGCGGGCGGGAAGGCACAGAGGACAGCCCCAGCCGGCTAAACGCGAAGGCTTCCATGACGGCGGCGGCTATTGATCTTGGCAAGAATGGCATCATTGCCGGCACGGCCGAGCTCAACATGGAACTGGCGACAGGTTCCAACAAGTTGGAAATCAGCCGTGCTGCGATTCAGACCGGTCGCTCGACCCTGGTATTTAACGGCGCAATCGGTCCGCATCCGGAAAATACAAATGGCAAGCCGGCATATCGTTACGAACTGATCAGCGACGGGTCCGAATTGAGCGCGGAAAATGTGGATGAGCCTACGCTCAGTTTCACAGCGCGCGTCGCCGGAAACTATCTTCCCAATGATACGAGCCTGCATGTCGACGATCTGCGCCTGCGGACTTCCGAAGGGGAGTTCTTCGGGAATGGCGAAGTTGCATTCGATGGACGCCGCGCGCCAGGCATCCACGCCGTTCTTGGAGCGACCTCCTTGCCGATCTCATCGGCCAAGCAGTTGTGGCCGTTTTTCATCGCCCCGAATGCACGCCGCTGGGTCTTGCAGCACATTTCGAACGGTGAGCTCTCGCAAACGCAAATCGACATCAATGTTCCTGCGGGCCGAATGGGCGATGGCATTCCGTTCAATGCACAGGAAGCCAGCGGGCGCTTTGTTGTCCGCAACACGCAAGCCGAGATCCTGGATACGTTGCCCCTTGTCCACAATGCCACGGGCGAGGTCAGCTTTGGTGGCAACGATGTGGAGATTACCGTTTCCGATGCGCAAGCCTTTATGACCGATGGCAAGCCGGTTGCGCTATCTAACGGCACGCTGCGCATTCCGGGGAACCAGCAAGGCCCGCCGATTGGTCATCTGACGCTTGATCTTTCCGGGGACGCCCGAGCTGTCGGTGATCTCGCATCGCGCGATCCCATCAACGCATTGCAGCGCATAGATCTGGTAGCGAGCGATCTCAGCGGCGAAATCTGGGGCACGGTGGATACCGTCATTCCCTTGAGCCGAGACGTGGACCGGTCGCGGATTGAATGGAATGTCGATCTCGCATTCGACAAGCTTGCCTTGGAGAAACCCTTTGCGGGTCAAAAGGTGAGCGAAGCGTCCGGCACGGCCGACATCAATCCGCTACGTGCCGAAATCACCGGCAATGCTAAACTCAATGATTTGCCGGCCCGGCTCAATCTCACGGAGCCGATCAGTGTGACTGGTGGAGTTGCGCGCAAACGCAACGTCCAGATCACGCTGGACAATGCAACCCGCTCCAAACACTTTCCGGGGCTTGATCCGTTGATTGCGGGCGGACTGGTGCTCGATGTCGATGCCACAGAGGGGGACCGGCAAAGGGTCACGGCAAATCTTTCCCAGAACGAAATCCGGATTCCCTGGATCGGGTGGCAAAAAGGGGCCGGCGTTCCTGCCAGCTTGAAATTCGCCATGCAGGCGCGTGACGGTGTTACGACGCTGGATGATTTCTCGGTCAGCGGCGAAAGCTTTGCGCTAGCCGGTACGTTGCGTCTGGATAGCAAGGGTCTCGAATCCGCACGTTTGAACCGGGTGCGGCTCAATCGCGGCGATGACGCGGCCTTGACCATGGATCGTCGCGGCAGCGGCTACAACATTCACGTCACCGGTCAGCAATTCGATGCCCGGCCACTGGTGAAGCATTATCTCGCCGAATCCACGCAATCGGTTTCGGGAACCGGTGAAGCGCTGCCCGTTACGCTGGATGCCACACTGGATCGCGTTACGGGCTTCTTCAACGAAGCGATCGACAATTTGAAAGTGAGTTACGAAACGGGCGAGGGTGCTCTCAGGCTGACTGGTGTCATGGCATCAGGCGGTGGTGTCGCCCTTCAGACCGATAATAATGCCAGCGGCAATTCCATGCGGATCCAGTCGACGGACGCGGGTGCCGTATTGCGCTTTGCGGATATTTACGAACATCTTTATGGCGGCCGGGTTGAGCTTGCCTTGGCGGGGCAGCCCGGGAGACCCATGGCCGGAAGCGCGGATCTGCGCGACTTCCAGATCGTGGACGAGCCGAAATTGCGTTCGCTGGTCGCTGGCTCACCCCCGCAAGGCAAATCCCTCAATCAAACGCTGCGACGCGAAATCGATACCAGCAGCGTTTCCTTCGAGCGCGGATTCACCAAAGTGGAGAAAGGCCCGAAATCGCTTGTTCTGCGCGAGGGTGTGGTGCGTGGCCCCACGATTGGCGCAAGTTTTCAGGGGGTCTTCTACGATCCCAACGGCAATATGGATATGACCGGCACTTTTCTGCCGGCCTATGGCGTTAATCGCATCTTCGGGGAAATTCCGTTGATCGGCCAGATTCTGGGCAATGGCCGAGACCGCGCTTTGATCGGCATCACGTTCCGCCTGGT
>JAFAGL010000228.1 GCA_023422735.1 Pseudomonadota bacterium | reverse complement strand
GAAGTGAAGCTGATCGTCGACCTGATCTATGAAGGCGGCATCGCCAACATGAACTACTCGATCTCCAACACCGCTGAATGGGGCGAATATGTTTCCGGCCCACGCATCATCACCGCCGAAACCAAGGCTGAAATGAAGCGCGTCCTCAATGACATTCAGACCGGCCGCTTCACCTCCGAATGGATGCAGGAATATCGTTCCGGCATGGCCCGCTTCAAGGGCATCCGTCGCAACAACGACAAGCACCAGATCGAAGAAGTCGGTGAGAAGTTGCGCGGCATGATGCCGTGGATCGGCAAGAACAAGCTGGTAGACAAGTCGGTCAACTGATCCGGACGGCTTTATTTGACAGCCAATCCACGCTTTCCTGTCTGCGCGTCCTCGGGCTCAGCCCTGCGGTCGCGCGGATATCGGCAAGAACAAGCTGGCGGACAAGTCGGTCAACTGATACGGACGGCTTGATTTGACAGTCGATCCACGCTTTCCTGTCTGCGCGTCCTCGGGCTCAACCCTGCGGTCGCGCGGATATCGGCAAGAACAAGCTGGTAGACAAGTCCGTTAACTAATTCGGACGGTTTCGCCTGACAGCCGATCCACGATTCCTTGTCTGCGCGTCCTCGAGCTCAACCCTGTCGGCGCGCGGGTATCGGCAAGAGCAAGCTGGCGGAGAGTCGGCCAACTGATCTTCAAACTTGAATGAGAAAAAGGCCGGATCGCGAGATCCGGCCTTTTTTCGTGATGGGCTAGCTTACCTGTAAGGCGAATAGCACTGACGACGCGGCCCATTGTAAGGCTGATAGGTATTATCCGACGCACGATAAGACCGGTAACGATTATAGCACCAGTTCACATGGTTGGACGACGCGCGAATCCGTGGGCGTGGAGCGACATGGCGGTAAACCGGTGCGCTCCAGCCAAAATGAACGGATGGTCCATGTCGATAATGGCGACGTGGCGGAGGAGGCCGATGATGGTGACGGGGATCCCAGTGCCGGTCGCGATAATGGCGACGGTCGCGCCAGCGACGATCATCGCGATATTGGGCTTTCTGGAGTTCTGGACGCGTTTCGGACGCAGCGCCGCGAGCCTTTTCGCCCGCTGGTCCACCGGTCACGATTGGATCGATCGCTTGCGGAAAATTTGGACGAATGGCGGTTGCGGATGCGGTGGACGCAGCCCCGCCAACAGCGGAAACCGCAATCAGGCTTGCCAAGGCAAGCTTGGAAAACATGCTCCTCATGAGTGACCTCCATGGATTATCTGCGGGCTGGATCCCCGCTTGGTAATGGGATCGCATTCAAGCGATGAACCCGGCCTGAATGGGCAGTTCACACGCGCAACAGCTTGCAATTGGGGCAAAATGCATCACTTCTGTGTGCATGTCCCGATTCACACTTCCCATGAACGAGTTCCAACACATCCGCGACACGGATTTGCAGCTCGATCCCACTCCGCACCCTTTTGAAACCGCGCATATTTCGGCGATCGATCAGAACTGGCGCAAAGAGCTGGAGGAACAGCCCGCGCTTTACAACGGCAAACTGCTACTGTTTTCCGAACTGCGCGAAGAGGGCGGGACTTTGCATGGCCGCGCACATCTGGCTGATTTCAAAACGCTGTTATATTGGCGCCGTATCCGGCCGCACCCTGAAATCGGCCATTGTTTCGCGCATGCCGCACTTGTTTCGAGCGACGACGCGTTGATCGCAATCCGGATGGCGGCGCATACCGCCAGCCCCGGAAAGGTTTATTTCGCGGCAGGCTCACTGGAACCGGACGATCTCGATGGAACCCGGATCGACGTGGACGCCAATATGCGGCGCGAAGTTGGCGAAGAAACCGGCCTCGATCTTGCGAAATTCGTTCACGAACCTGATTATCATGTTTTGGCAACAGACGCTGGCACCGTAATTTTCCGGCGCTACCGGTTGGATATGACGGCGAACGACGTGGTCGAGGCGATCACCCGCCATATCGAGGCCGATCGCGAGCCGGAAATCGAGGCGCCGGTCGTTTTGAGACAAGGCGATCGAAATCCGGCAGGCCTTTTGCCGCATATGCAGGCCTTTTGCGATTGGCATTTCGCGAACCCGGTCTGCTGACAGACTACTCGTGTCGCAGGGCGTCGATCGGATTCAGTCTCGCGCCGCGCAGGGCGGGGAAGAATCCGAAGACCATGCCGATCAAGGCTGAAAACACGACGGCGATCACAATGATCGTCAGGCTCGGTACGAAAGGTATCGACAACAGGCTGGATGCGCCGCCTGCAATTCCCAGACCTAACAGAATGCCGATCACGCCGCCTAGCAGCGAAAGCACCGTCGCTTCCACCAGGAACTGAATGAGAATGTCCTTTTCATGCGCGCCAATCGCCAGCCGGATGCCGATCTCGCGGGTGCGCTCGGTAACAGAAACAAGCATGATGTTCATGATGCCGATGCCGCCAACAAGCAGGCTGACCCCTGCGACCGCTCCGAGCATACCGGTCATGGCGGTTGTGGCGCTGGTCATGGCTTCAGCGATCTGCGTCATGTCGCGAACATCGAAATTGTCATCGCGGTCCGGCTGAATCTTGCGTGCCTCGCGCATGATTGCGGTAACTTCGGCTACGGCTTCGGATGTGGACGCGCCATCGGCGACCGAAACATAGATCGTGTCGATATAGCGATTGCCCGCCATCCGGCGCTGAAATGTCGTCAGCGGGATCAGAACCAGATTGTCCTGATCCTGTCCGAAACCGGTATAGCCCTTTGACGCCAGCGTGCCGATGATCTTGCAACTGGTCTTGCCGACCCGGATGATTTCGCCGAGAGGATCGCCCGAACCGAAAAACTGTGTGCGAACCGTGTTGCCCACCAGGCAAACGCCCGTGCCTCCGCGCAATTCCTGTTCGGTGAAAGCGCGACCTTGCGCAACAGTCCAATCGCGGGCGGTGAAATATTCGGTGTCGGCTCCTGTTACCTGAACCGACGTGTTCTGGGCGCCGTAAACCGCGCGCGCCGTTGTTTGCGATTCCCCCGATATGGCCCGAACATTGTTCAGTTCTTTCGAAAGAATATCGAGGTCTTTTTGTTCGAGGCGACGCATGGTGAAGTTCGACGCGCCGGACCGGTCGGGGCGCGCAGGGCGGATGACCAGAAGATTGCTGCCAAGCGCCGAAATGTCCTCGCGCACTTTCGCGGTGGTGCCTGAGCCGATCGTGACCATGGCGATCACCGCGGCAACGCCAATCACGATGCCCAGCAGCGTCAATACCGAACGCAGGGCGTTGCGGCGAACGGAGCGCAAAGCGAGGCGGATGGTTTCCCAAAGCATCAGGCTTGTTCCTCGGCATAACCGTGAGAGGCGATCTTCCCGTCCAGAAAGGTGATCGTTCGGTCGGCATAAGACGCGATGTCGCCTTCATGGGTAACCATTGCGATCGTCAACCCGTTGTCGCGGTTCAAGCCGGTCAAAAGATCCATGATCTCGTGGCTGCGCTGGGTATCGAGATTACCGGTCGGCTCGTCGGCCACGAGCAAGGTCGGGCTCGTCACGATGGCACGCGCAATGGCCACGCGCTGTTGCTGGCCGCCGGAAAGTTCGCCCGGCGTATGATGTTCGCGACCTGAAAGGCCGACTTTGGCAAGCGCATCCATAGCGGCCGCGCGCCGTTCTGCGCCAGCAATGCCCCGATAAATCAAGGGCAGTTCGACATTTTCGACCGCTGTGGTGCGCGGCAGAAGATTGTAGCCTTGAAACACGAAGCCGATATAAAGATTGCGCAAGATCGCGCGTCTTGAGCGATCCAGCGTGCCGGCATCCACGCCCAGAAATCCGTGGCGGCCAGAGGTCGGCGTATCGAGACAGCCGATGATGTTCATCGACGTTGATTTGCCCGAACCGGACGGGCCCATGATTGCAACGAATTCGCCTTGATTGATGGCGAGATCGACCCCGGCGAGCGCGTGAACCTGCGCTTCGCCCTGACCATAGGACTTCCAAACATTCTTAAAAGTGACGAGTGCTTCGGTCATCGCGGCGGCGGCCCACCGAGTTCTCCTCCGCCATTGCCCGCGTTGCCGTCACGGCCAGAACGCTCGCCCGCGCGCGCCAGCCCGATGATAACCTGATCGCCTTCTTTCAGCCCGGACTGAATTTCGGTTTTTTCGCCATCGCTTGCGCCCACAACCACGCGCACCTCTTCGGGCGCGCCATTGCGCAACACATAAAGCGGCCGGCCTTCCTGTGCCTCGCCGCGCGACCGCGACCCGCGCATACCGCGTGGTGGCCCCACGCGTGGCGAAAATAGGTTGCGGAAACTGAAGCCCGATCGCGCGTCGGATGCCGGCGGCGCAAACCGGAATGCGCTGTTGGGAACGGTCAAGACATCGTTGGCCTCGCGCGTGATGATCGTGGCCGTCGCCGTCATGCCTGGGCGCAATTGCAGATCTGCATTATCGACATCAAGCCGGGCCTGATAGGTCACGACGCCTTCAGTTTCGGCAGACGCATAAGCGATGTCGCGAATCTCGGCGTTGAAGTTGCGATTGGGAAAAGCGTCGACAGTAAATGTCGCTTTTTGCTGCTTGGCGATGGATCCGATGTCGGCTTCATCGATCGCAGCCTGCAGTTCCATGCGCTTGAGATCTTCGGCAACAACGAACAAGACGGGTGCCTGCATGGATGACGCTACGGTTTGTCCCGGGTCAACGGAACGCGTCAGAACAATCCCGTCGATCGGCGCGTAGATCTTGGTTTTTGCAAGATCCGCCTGCTGCAATTTCAGGTCTGCCTGGGCGACGGCAAGATTGGCTTGCGCAATCTGCACCGAGCTTTGCGCGCGGTCGCGCGTTGCGGTAGCGGTTTCCAGAGCTTGCGGCGCGACCTGACCGCGCCTCGCCAGATTTTCAGATCGCGCCAAAGTTGCGGATGATTCCCGCAACGTGGTTTGTGCATCGCTAACCTGCGCTTGCGCAGCTTTGACGGAAGCTTCCGCGCGTTCCACCTGGGCTTTCAACCGGGTCGTATCGAGTTCGGCAAGCACCTGACCTTTTTCGACTTCCTCGTTTTCGCGAATGAACACATCGCGCATCACACCCGAAAGCTCGGAGGAAATGTCGACCTGCGTGAGGGGCTGCAAGGTGCCGGTTGCCGAGACCTGCACGGTCAGCGAGCCTTTTTGCACCGCTTGGGTACGGTAAGCCATAGCAGGCGTTTCAGGTTGCAAGACGGAATAACCAAGCCAAGCCGCTCCAAGCAGCGCGAGGATGGCGAGCGTGATTGTCCACCGCCGGCGTCGGCTCGATTTGCGCTTGCTGCCCCCCAAGTCCAGCGCCAGCTCCGGATTGGGCGTGGCTCTGGCTGGCCGCTCGATCCGTTGGTCCATTGACGCGACCCTTTCGATGATTCCACAGTCCCTTGCGCGACAGATCAGAATTTGACGCCCGGAAAGCAAATTAATTCTTGGCCATGTTGCCAAGCAGAACGCAGCAAGGGATTACCCGTTCTTACCCGATCTATGACGTTTTCACCAAAACAGCGCTCACCGGCAATCCGCTGGCGGCAGGTGTCTGGAAGCTAACCTTCGGGAAGCAGTTTTTCTTGACCGAAATGGGTTGCAACCCTGCCGCAGTGCAGTTATAGACGCGCCACTCGCGGAGTTGATTTCAGCGCCGCGACGGTGGGGTGCGTAGCTCAGTTGGTAGAGCAGCTGACTCTTAATCAGCGGGTCCACAGTTCGATCCTGTGCGCACCCACCATATAACAACCTGAAATCATTTGTTTTTCCGCTGGGATGAGAGCGTGTCTCTC
>JAFAGL010000217.1 GCA_023422735.1 Pseudomonadota bacterium | reverse complement strand
GGATAGCGTATTGTCCGGTAATTCATCGTCCGCACACGCCCTTCAAGGGATTTAGCGAGCGTGCCCAGACCGCCGGATGTGTTGAAAGCTTCGTAGGTCACGCCATCCAGCGAAAATTCCTCACGTTCCTCCATGGCAGGGACGTTGATGAGCTTGCCCTCAACAATCGCTTCGCAAGGCTCGATATATTCGTTGATCAGCCCGTCCGTGCTCCATGTCAGATTATAGTTCAGAGCATTTGAAGGGTATTGCGGAAGCGCGCCGACACGCATGCGCACGCTGTCCAACGTGTCGAAGCGCTTGGCCAGATCATTGGCAACAATCGAGATAAAACCAGGTGCAAGACCGCATTGTGGAATAAATGCGGATTTCGCGCCATTGGCCAGTTGCTGGACATGGCGGGTGGTCGCAACATCCTCGGTGAGATCGAGATAATGCGTTTGCGCTTCCAACGCAGCCTCCGCGATCAATCCCGTGAGGTTGAAAGGCGCCGCCGAGAGTACCGCAAACTTGCCCTGGAGGAGGCCAACCAAAGCTTTGTGATCGCCGATGTCGATCCTGCTGCTTGAGATCGCGGGATGCTGATCGAGCTTGGAAAGTTGCGCCTCATCGCGATCCGCGACGACGATCTTGTAGTCTCCGGACTGCGCCAGCATCAAAGCAATGGCGCCACCGATTTTGCCCGCACCGACTACAACGACTTCCTTCATGATCTCTCTCCGAATGCTTGAAAGCGAGCCCAAAGATTCGCCTTTATCAACGCAAACTAAAAGCGTGATATTGAACAGCTTGGCGCTGTGTATTAGGCATATCGTCGTTATTTTTTTTGCTTTTTGCACGGACGTCTTACAATGACCCTTTCCCAGAAGGATCGCGAATTGATTGCGATTCTTTCCGACAATGCACGCATGCCGGTATCCACCCTCGCCCGACTGCTTTCCTTGTCGCGCACCACGGTGCAAACAAGATTGGAACGGCTGGAACGGGAAGGCGTCATCAGCGGCTATGGCGTGCGCTTATCCGAGGCTTATCTCTCCACCCTTGTCAGGGCCCATATCCTCATCACGATTGCCCCCAAGACCCTGTCTCAGGTTTCCCACGCGCTTGAATCCATCAAGGCCGTGACCACTTTGCATTCCGTAAGCGGCACATTTGATCTGATTGCAGTAATCGAAGCACCTTCCATTGCCGATCTAGACCAGTTGATCGATCAGATCGGCAATCTCGAAGGTGTCGAACGAACACTGTCTTCGATTATCCTTTCGACGCGCATCACGCGATGAACAGTCCGGCGGCTCGTTTCCGCAGGGACACTCCGCTAGAGCCGTTCATCTTTTAATGGAAGCAGTTTGAGGGAGTGGATTTTCCGCTTCGACAAGGAGAAGACCGCAGCGCGATATGAATATCGTGCGAGGATTTCGACGCTGTTCGGAGGAGAAAAGACCTCCCCCCAGCAGGCCAGCCCAGTTGGCCAGCTCAGTTGGCTATAGCCGGACTGCAATCGCTTGACCTTGTTCTTTCGCGCCCGGGACTGCGTCGCACAAGGCTAACGGTGCCCGCACCGTGTCGCATTGCGCTCCTTGCCAGTCCACGAAACTCCGGCGGTCAAACGATTCCATTTAAAGATGAACGGCTCTAGGAATGTTCGCCGTTGGACAGCCGCTTGTACCAGCCTGAAAGCAGGATGGGGGTGAGATACATCGGAATCTGGAAACAGCCGATGAAAAGTAAAAGCGCGGCTGCAGTTTCCGGGGGCAGCACGCTGAGAAACAGGGCAAGATTGCGATTGCCGGCCACGATCCCGAAACCCGGTGAGGCTCTCGGCGCTTTACGGGCAACAAACCAGCTCACAGTGAGCTGGAGGCCAAAATTCAAGGCAAACGAAACGGCAAGGGCTGCCAGAAGAGCGGAAAAATCACCACTCAGCGCCGGGCCGACAGCGGACGTAAGCCCTATCACCACAAGCCCGAGAAGCAGTGCCGCAAATCCGTCCATCGCCTGGATAGACCGTTCGGTCCCCTTCACAAGACCGGTGTGACGCAGAACAACTGCCAACCCGCCCGCCAAGGCGATCAAGAACAATAGCCTGATCGCAGCGGTCGCGACATCGGTCGGACTACCGAAGGCGGGCATCACGAAAAAGACGGGAAGCACTGTCAACGGCAACAGCGTGGTGCCGATCACCAACTGGCGCAAGGCGGGTGCTGGGTCGCCGCCGGCCATCAGCGTGATATTCGGGCTTCCGGTGATCGGTGCTGCCGCAAGGGCCAAAACCGTGCCCATCGCAAGCGGATGGGCGAGAATGCCAAGGGTTGCCAAGATCGCGGCCGCAAGCAGCGGCAGGACAAGCTGGAAAAACACGACAAGGCCGGCTGCCTTGTGCAAACCCTTCATGCCAGCCCGCAAACCATCCGGGCCGAGCCGAAGCACCGCGAGGAACAGCAGCGTCACGATCATCGGCGCGATGGCCGGGCGTAGCAGCAGTGCGACGTTCGGCAAAGCGATGCCCGCAATCAGCCCTGCAACCAGCATCAATCGCCCATTGCGGGCGCAAAAAGCCAGAATTGGCATGATGGCTTAAAGCGAAGCGGCGGCGCGCGCCGACTGATCATAAGCTCCCGACAAGGCGCGCAACAGAGCTGCGACCTGTGAAATATCGGCCGGGTCATGCCCCAGCTGCCGAACACCTTTGACCACGAGCGCCTCCCTCACTTCCCGGTAACGATGGCACAAATTCTCGCCCGCCGGCGTGATCGCCACCGATTTTTCCTTGCCCTTGCGACCGACAGAAACAAGCTTGTGCTCGACCAGTTTCTTGATGGCGTAATTCACAAGATGTGTGTCTTCGATGTTGAGCACGAGACATATATCGGCCAGCGTTTTTGGCCGCCCGCGATGGTTCACAAGGTGGACGATCAACACTTCCAGCGGAGACAGGGTTGGGCCGCCCGCAGCCACCGTGGCACGGACGATCCAGCGCTGAAACGCATGCGTGACCATGCTCAAGGCAAACTCGACTTCCGACAAGGCCGGCAAGCTCGAATTCGCGAGATGGGCCGATGAAACCACCGGCCCGACCCCGATCTGCGTCAGTTGCTCATCATCGTGCTTGGAAGCCATAGCGCTATTCCCGGAAATACGGTGATGATCGCAGTTGCCAGGACCAGCAGCAGGAAGAATGGCAATGCGTAATAAGCGATCGTGAAGATGTTCTTGCCCGTCACCGATTGGATCACGAACAGGTTGAACCCGACCGGTGGCGTGATCTGGCTCATTTCAACCGTCAGCACAAGAAAGATGCCGAACCAGATCGGATCGATGCCCGCTGCCAGCACCATCGGCAGGATCACCGATGTCGTCAGCACCACGATGGAAATCCCATCCAGGAAGCAACCCAGAATGATGAAGAACACCAGAAGCACAGCAATCAGCGCATATTGCGAAAAGCCCTGATCGCCGATCCAGGCAGCAAGCGTGCGCGGGATCCCCGTGAAGCCCATTGCAACTGTGAGGAAAGACGCCCCGGCCAGAATGAAGGCAATCATGCAACTTGTGATCGCCGCACCCCGAAGCGAGGTGACGAAGCCTGCACGATCGAGCCCGCCACTCAACATCGAGATGAGGATTGCACCTGCCACGCCGATGACCGCAGCCTCGGTCGGCGATGCAAAGCCGGCATAGATCGATCCGATGACGCCCACGATCAAAAGCACGGTCGGCATCAGCAGGCCGAGAGCGCGCATTTTTTCACTCATGCTGGACGCAGGTTCCGGCGGCGGCATCTTGTCCTTGTTGAACGTGGCCCAGATCATCACATAGACGCAAAACAGCAGAGCCAGCAGGATGCCAGGACCGATGCCCGCTAGAAATAGGCGCGCAATGCTCTGCTCGGTTGCAGCGCCATAAACGATCATGATGATCGACGGCGGGATCAGGAATCCGAACGTGCCTGAACCCGCCAGTGTGCCCATGGAAAGGCGGTCGTCATATCCGCGCTTGCGCAGTTCGGGCAGCGACATGCGGCCAACCGTGGCGGTGGTCGCAGCAGACGAACCGGACACACAGGCAAACAGGGCACAGCCGAAAATGTTTACATGCAGCAAGCGGCCGGGAAGCCGACGCGTGAAGGGGGCGAGCCCGGCAAACATGTTTGCCGACAGATTTGTCCGGAAAAGCAGTTCGCCCATCCAGATGAACATCGGCAGCGCCGTCAGGTCCCAGACATTCATCGCACCCCAGACACGGCGTGCAAAAACGGAGGCGATCGGCGCGGATGTAGCGAGTTCCATCGCCACGAGACCAACTGCGAGAAGCGCGAAGCCAACCCAGAGACCGGCAAGAAGCAGACCGAACAAAACAACGGCCAGGAGAAGGGAGATTATACCGACATCCATCAGTGGCCACCCTCCGCTGCTTCACGGGTCCGTTCGACCGTGCGGAAATGCGCTTCGCCCTTAGTCAGACAGGTCACAAGCTCATCCAGCAACGCGACGGCAAGCAAGACGAGGCCGGTTGTCATCACCGCCTGGGGAATCCAGAGCGGAATGGCGATGATGCCGTAAGAAACCGAGCCGCGATTGAACGAAGCAACCGTCATCCACAGAACGGCCCATGCGGCGAATGATGCAAGGCCAAGACCGACCAGCAGCACAAGGGCCGTCATTACCTTGTCGCCCGCAGCACCGAAATAGCGAAGGAGCAGCGTGACCCGAACATGGCCCGCCGCGCGCAAAGTTGCGGGCAATGCGAGGAAAGCCGATGCAATGAAAAGAAAGCCGCCGATCTCGGCCAGCGATGGAATGATGAAACCGTAGCGCGGCATTCCGAACAACAGAACGATGCGGTCCACAACGCGGGCCATCACCTGAATGAAAACGAGGGTCGCAACAACGACCATCGAAAGGCAGGCGCCGAAAAGGGCAGCGCCATAAAGGGCATCAAGTGCCTTGCGCATGATGAAATGTTCCCGAAAGCAAGACGGGTGGGCATAGCCCACCCGCGCAAATAATCAGCGGTTCCGGTAGGCCTTGACGATACCCTTGCCGGTGTCGCCGGCACTTTGTTCCCACTCGGAGGTCATTGTTTCACCAATCTCCTTGAGCTTCGCGGCAAGCGCCTCACTCGGCTTGGACATTTTCATGCCGCCAGCTTCGAGCTCGCCCATTTTCTCAGTGGTTTCCGTCTGCGACATTTCAAGTCCGCGTGCTTCTGCAGCAGCTGCCGCATCCATCACAGCCTTCTGCTCGTCTTCGCTCAGCGCTTCGAAGGCCTCGGTGTTCACCACCACGACATTGCGCGGCAACCATGCCTGCACGTCGATATAATGAGAGGTGAAGTCCCAGGCCTTGGCATTGGCACCGGTGGATGGCGAGGTGATCATGGCTTCAACGCGCCCTGTCGAGAAGGCGGTCGGCACATCGGTTTCCTCAACCTGCGTTGGCGTCGCGCCAAGCAACTGTGCAAGCCGCTCGGAAGCAAGGTTGTAGGCGCGGAAGTTCAGGCCCTGGAACTGGGCCGGATCCGTGATTTCCTTGCGCAGATAAAGGCTCTGGCCCGGCCACGGCACGGAATAAAGCAATGTCAGCCCCTGATCTGCCAGCTTTGCGGCGACAGCCTCACGCGAAGCGGCCCACAGGGCGGTCGATTCATCATAGGACGAAGCGAGGAAAGGAATGGAATCGAGACCGAAGACCGGATCCTCGTTGACGAGCCGCGACAAAAGGAACTCGCCGATCGGCGTCAACCCATCGCGCACGGCATCGCGAATTTCAGCGTGGCCGAAAAGCGAGTTCGCGGAGTGCACCGTGATGACGAGATTGCCATTCGTGGCTTTTTCCACATCCTCGGCAAAGGTGCGAATATTCTTGGTGTGAAAGATGCCGTCGCCATAAGGCGTGGGCATATCCCAGCTTGTCTGCGCAAAGGCTGACGTGGCGAACATCAAGGCGGCGGATGCCCCCAGGAGAACGGCGCGCGCGTAATGCTTCATAATTGATTTATCCCTCTGTTCGTTCTGAGCCTTGTTTATCGGCTTTTGCCATTTGGCGCATTCAGTGGCGTCAATTGGGAGCTTGACGGCTCATCAGCAATTTGTCAACGAATTGTCAGTGAACGGCGCAAGACCGTTTCAGAATGGCGGAACACGGAGACCGAAAATGTCCGAACTGCAGAAATCGAGTGCTGGACAATGGGATTTCTGGATCGATCGCGGCGGCACGTTCACCGACGTCATCGGCCGTGATCCGCAAGGCGCCCTGCACCCGGCAAAGCTGCTTTCGGAAAACCCGGAAGCCTATGAAGACGCCGCCATCGAAGGCATTCGCCGATTGGTCGACGCAGCCTCCAATGCCGAGCTTCCATCGGCCCCGATCGGCACCGTGCGCATGGGCACGACGGTTGCCACAAACGCGCTTCTGGAGCGCAAGGGCGAACCGACGCTTTTGCTCATCACCAAGGGTTTCCGCGACCAGTTGCGCATCGCCTACCAGGCGCGCCCGGATATTTTCGCCAAGGAGATCATCCTCCCGGAGCAGCTTTATTCACAGGTTGAAGAAGTCGACGAACGGCTTCTGGCGGATGGTTCGGTCGAGCGCGCGATCGAGCTTGAAAGCCTGCGTCCGGCGCTTGAAGACGCCCGCAAGGAGGGCATCGGCGCGGTTGCGATTGCGCTCATGCATGCCTGGCAGAATCCTGTGCATGAAGCGGCGCTGGCCGAACTCGTACGCTCCTTCGGTTTCGAGCAGGTGTCCGTCAGCCATGAAGTATCGCCGCTGATCAAGCTGGTCGGACGTGGCGACACCACGGTCGTCGACGCCTATCTTTCCCCGATCCTCGGCCGCTATGTTTCCCGCGTTGCACGGATTCTCGGCGCAACGCCCGCTGGTGAACCCGGCCCTACCCTGCAATTCATGATGTCATCCGGTGGTCTCACCGCGGCAGATCGTTTCCGCGGCAAGGATGCGATCCTGTCCGGCCCCGCGGGCGGTGTGGTCGGCATGGTGCGCACCGCCGAGCAGGCGGGTTTCGAGCGTGTGATCGGCTTCGATATGGGCGGCACTTCGACGGATGTGGCCCATTCGGCAGGCGAATTCGAGCGGGCTTTCGATACCGAGGTTGCGGGCGTGCGCATTCGTGCGCCGATGATGCGCATTCACACGGTGGCTGCCGGTGGCGGTTCGATCCTCCACGCCGAACCCGGCCGTTTCCGCGTTGGCCCTGATTCTGCCGGCGCCCATCCCGGTCCCGCATGTTATCGTCGCGGCGGCCCCCTCACGGTGACGGACGCTAATGTCATGCTGGGCAAGCTCAACCCGGAATTCTTCCCGGCGATTTTCGGCCCCAACCAGGACCAGCCGCTTGATCGCGAAACGGTTTCGTCCCGCTTCGCCGAGATTGCGGCGGATGTCGGCGAAGGTCGTTCGGCGGAAGAAGTGGCTGAGGGCTTCCTCAAGATCGCCGTGGAAAACATGGCCAATGCGATCAAGAAGATTTCCGTTCAGCGCGGCTACGACGTCACCCGCTATCTGCTGAACTCCTTCGGCGGCGCTGGCGGCCAGCATGCCTGTCTTGTCGCCGATGCGCTAGGCGTGGAGCACATTCTCATGCATCCACTGTCGGGCCTCCTTTCAGCCTACGGCATGGGGCTGGCAACAGTCACGGCAAGCCGCCAGCAGGGCCTCATGCAGCCGCTCGCCGAAGACAGCCGCGCATCGATCGCGACGCTTGAAAAAGATCTCGCGGATGCCGTCCTCGCCGAACTTGGCGAACAAGGCATTGATCGCAACGACACTACCAAGCGCACCAAACTCCATCTGCGCTATGAGGGCACAGACACCACGCTCGATGTCGGCTTCGATGGTGACCTGAAGGCTGCGCGCGACGTGTTTGAAACCATGCACAAGGCGCAATTCGGCTTCATCACGCCCGACAAGCCGGTCACGGTGGAAGCGGTTGAAGTGGAAGGCTGGCAGGCATCGTCGCAAACGGCCGTCACCGAGGTAGAAGGTGGCGAAGAACGCGATGCCTCAACGGATCGTACCGTGCGCATCTTCTCCAATGGCGAATGGCGCGAAGCGGGTGTTTATCACCGTGAAGGCATCCAGGCCGGAGATCGCGTGCGCGGCCCCGCGCTCATCATCGAGCCCAACCAAACCATCGTGGTCGAGCCGGGCTGGACAGCTAAGCTGACGCCAGCCGACCATATCGTCATGGTGCGCCATGAAAAAATGGCGCGCAGCCAGGCGATCGGCACCGCGCAGGCTGATCCGATCCTGCTTGAAGTGTTCAACAACCTGTTCATGAACATCGCCGAACAAATGGGCGTGGCGCTTCAGAACACTGCCCATTCAGTGAATATCAAGGAGCGGCTGGATTTCTCCTGCGCCGTCTTCGACCAAACAGGCGCACTTGTGGCAAATGCTCCGCATATGCCGGTGCATCTGGGTTCGATGGACAGGTCGGTGGAAACAATTATCCGGCTTAATAGCGGCAACATCCATCCGGGCGACGTGTTCGCGCTCAACGCACCTTATAATGGCGGCACACATTTGCCGGACATCACCGTGGTCAGCCCGGTTTTTGACGACGCCAACAAGGAGATCCTCTTCTGGGTTGCCTCGCGTGGCCACCACGCCGATGTTGGCGGCACGGCTCCCGGTTCCATGACGCCGTTGGCGACCACCGTGGATGAAGAAGGTGTGTTGATCGACAATTTCCGTCTCGTCGCGCGCGGCGAGTTCCGGGAAAAAGAGCTGGAAGCCCTGCTCACCGACCACCCCTACCCTGCCCGCAATCCTTATCAGAACATCGCGGATCTCAAGGCACAGATTGCGGCCAACGAACGCGGTACGGCAGAATTGCGCCGGATGGTGGATGAGTTCGGCCTGGATGTCGTGCAGGCCTATATGGGCCACGTGCAGGATAATGCGGCGGAAGAAGTAGCGCGCCTTGTCGGGCGTCTTGAAGATGCCGAATACAGCTACCCCACCGATACCGGCCAGACCATCAAGGTAAAGATCACCGTTGATCGCGCTTCGCGCACGGCGACCGTCGACTTTACCGGCACCTCGGATGCGATCGAAAACAATTTCAATGCACCCGAGCCGGTGGCACGCGCGGCCGTTCTTTATTGCTTCCGCGTGATGGTGGAATCGCCGATCCCGTTGAATGCCGGCTGCCTGCGGCCGATCAATATCGTGATCCCGGAAGGCTGCATGTTGAAGCCTGCGTATCCACGCGCCGTTGTTGCCGGCAATGTGGAAACCTCACAGCATGTCACCAATGCGATCTTTGGCGCTTTGGGGGCGATCGCCAACAGCCAGGGTACGATGAACAATCTGACCTTCGGCAACAATCAGTATCAATATTACGAGACGATCTGTTCCGGTTCACCGGCTGGTCGCACCAATGACGGGAAGGGTTTTGCCGGCACATCGGGTGTGCATGTGCACATGACGAATTCGCGCCTGACCGATCCCGAGATCATGGAAATGCGCTTCCCGATTGTCGTGGAGAATTTCGGCCTGCGCGCTGGGTCCGGCGGCAAGGGCGCGTTCAATGCCGGCGATGGTACGACCCGCACTCTGCGCTTCCGCGAAACGATGGATTGCGCGATCTTGTCATCACACCGCACTGTCACGCCGCGCGGCATTGGCGGCGGTGGAGATGGTGAATGCGGACGCACCGAGGTGCGCCGGCTGGACGGGACTGTCGAAGTTCTGAAGGGTTGCGACCAGACCACCTTGCAGGCCGGGGAAGCCGTCACCGTTATCACGCCCACCGCCGGTGGTTACGGCAAGGCCTGACGAGATATGCCGCGCCCTGCTGATGGTAGCAGGGCGCGGCAATGCGTGTTCACGACGTTCTTCGTGAGATGCGAAGCGTGTTGGCCGACAATCTCGGTTGACGTCTATGGTTGCGAAAACTCGAAGTCTTGGTCCAGCGGCCAAAGCGGGCGCGGCGCGCGAACATAAGGCCGTTTATGCGCTTGCGGCGTGGCAAGCGCCCCACAGTCGCAAACAATGACCTTGCCTGCGATCGGCTCGAATGCAGCGCGGAAATGCTGCATGGATTTGAGCGCGAGCACACGGCGTGCGGTCGGCTCGATGCCAAAGGCACGCAGCTGCTGGAGATCAACCATCTGCTGTGCGTCGGAAACGACCAGCACTTCAATCCCGTTGACGTCGAGAACGGCCGTTGCCCCGAAACTATGGGCCAGCCCACCCTGGATCGGCCCATCGCCAACATAAGCGCCGTCGGAAAGCCGCTTCAAAGTGCCGGTCACGGTCAGCGGTTCGCCGCCAAAGCGCGGATCGCCCTTGCCACCCATCGTCACGGTCACGACATCGCCTTCGCTGTGGCGATGCAATTCGGCCGCAGCCTGCGGGTCGACCATCGGCGCAAACACCGCACCCGTCACGCCGGCGTCCAGCAGCCCCTTCAACAAAGCGGTCGCATCGCCATATGAGCCTGCGCCCGGATTGTCAGCATAGTCGGCAATCGCCAGCGGCTTCTGTCCATCCCAGGCAAGCGCGTCTGCCGCCGCTTCGTCGACCTCGATGAAGACGTTGCGCTTTTTAGTTCGCCCCTGCCAGATCCTGTCCGCAAGTTCGCGGGTGAGCTTTTCGGCAGCCTTCTGCGCCTCGTTATCCTGCGTGTCATAGGTCGCAAGAACGGTCGGGCCGACACAAAAGACATCTGCGCCGGTGAAGCCCGCATTGACGGAAACCGCAAGCAGGCCCTCGCCCTCTGCCTCACGCGCGCGCTCATACAGCGCCAGCGATTCCGGAATATCCGTGCGTCCCGAATTTGCTTCATCCAGCATCGGGACATGCGCGCGAACCGTGCGCGGTTTCACCTCGCCCTTCATCGCGCGATGAAGAATGCGCGCCGCATGGTTGCCGATCTCGCGCATATCGACATGCGGATATGTCTTGTAGGAAACGAGGATCTGCGCGTCCCGCACCATGTCCTCCGACACCATCGCATGAAGATCGAGCGTCACCGCGATCGGGATGTCGTGGCCGAGTTCAGCGCGCAGCAGGCCCAGCAGATAGCCTTCACCATCCTCGCAGAAATCCGGCACCATGGAGCCGTGCAAACCAAGCAGAACCCCGTCAAGGCGGTCCTTGTTGGCGCGCGCCGCTTCAAGGATCACGCCGGCCATATGGTCATAGGCAGCCTTGGTCACGCGGCCGCCCGGCACGGCATGGGCGGAAAGCGCGTGCACGACCGTCCAGCCTTCCGCCTCGGCCACATCCATGAAGCCGGCAATCTCCGTATTCGCATGCCTGCGCTTGGCGAGGGCATCGTCGCCGTAAAGAAGCGCATCGACCGCAAATTGCGGCAGGTCTGTCGGCAAGCGTGAGAACGTGTTGCTCTCATGCATGAATTCACTGGTCAGAACTGTAAATGTCATGATGATCTGTCTTTTATTGTACGAGGCGCACGCGGTGATCGTCGCCGATCGGGACAAGCGAGCTCAGTTCCGGCTCTTCACCGGGTACCGGCTGCTTTGAGGTATCGGGTGAAAACCGCGAAGTTTCCGGGATGGCGACACCATCGGGAACACCACGCTCCCCCGTCAGGATGGCATCAGGATCAGGGACCGAGCCGATCAGGCGGCGCGTATAAGGATGCGTTGGTCGGCTGAAGATCGAATGCCAGCTTCCTTCTTCCACGACCCTGCCGAAATACATCACGGCAACACGATCGCTGACATGCTCCACGACGCTGAGATCGTGGGAAATCATGATGTAGCTGAGGCCGAGCGTTTCCTGCAGATCCATCAAGAGGTTGATGATCTGCGCCTGGATCGAAACATCGAGCGCCGAAACTGGCTCATCGAGCACAAGGATCTTCGGATCGAGCATCAACGCGCGGGCAATGCCGATGCGCTGGCGCTGACCACCCGAAAATTCATGCGGAAAGCGCTTTGCGTGATCCGGCGTGAGCCCGACGCGCTTCAGCATCTCTGCCACCCGGTCGCTCGCCTCGCGTCCCTTGGCTATGTCATGCAGGGCAAGCTGCGCCGACAACATGCCGCCAACGGTCTGGCGAGGATTAAGCGACGCATAAGGGTCCTGGAACACCATTTGCGCGATGCGTGCGCGTTCCTTGCGGTCGGGCGCATCCGGTCCGGTGAGGGGCTTGCCCCGATACAGGATCTCGCCTGCCGTGGGTTCCTGCAATCCCATCACCGTCAACGCGGTTGTCGACTTGCCACAACCGGATTCCCCGACGATCGACAGGCATTCCCTTTCGTAAAGAACGAGATTGACCCCATCCACCGCCCGCAAGGTGCGTTTTGAACCGAGCATGGATTGTCGCGGCAGCGTGAAGTGGACGCTGAGGTCTCGTATCTCAAGCAACGGTTCAGTCATGCCTGAGCCTCCGGCTGGTATCCGCGCGGCGTGACCAGCGTTGGCACATCGCGCCCGCGATCCTCGTCTTTCACCACCTGATCGAGCTCCATCAGACGTCCACGCTCGGTCAATGTACGCGACCCGAGTTGCGGCCGCGCTGCCAGCAGGCCTTTCGTGTAGGGATGAAGCGGATTTCGGAACAACGCTTTCGTGTCCTGCTCTTCAACGAGGCGCCCTTTGTCCATCACACCAACGCGACGGCACATATTGGCGATCACCCCGAGATCGTGGCTCACCAGCAGAACCGCCGTTCCTTCGGCCTGACAAAGCTCCGCCATCAGCGTCAGCACGCCAGCCTGAACCGTCACATCAAGTGCGGTGGTCGGCTCATCCGCGATCAGCAATGCCGGGCGGCAGGCGAGCGCAATCGCGATCATGACACGTTGGCGCATGCCGCCGGAGAGTTGATGCGGATAAGCGCGCGCGCGCTCATCGGGTGCCGGCACACGAACGCTTTCGAGCGCTTCCACCGCCTTTATCCGCGCTTGTGGCCAGGACATCTTCTGGTGGATCACGAACATTTCCGCGATCTGCCGTCCAATCGTCGCCAACGGGTTGAGCGCCGTCATCGGTTCCTGGAAAACCATCGCCATGCGGTTGCCGCGCAGCTTGCGACGCGCCCGGTTGCCAAGCTTCAGGACATCCTGCCCCTGAAACAGGATCGACCCGCTTGTCACCTGCAACGGGCGCTTCAGAAGCCCCATCACGGCCAGACCGGTGATGCTCTTGCCCGATCCCGATTCCCCAACAAGTCCGTAGGTCTCGCCGGGCATGAGATCGAAGGAAACGCCGTGCAGAAGCTCGTTCTGCCTGCCCACGCCGATGCGCAGGTCGCGCACCGACAGGATAGGTTCTGTCACGCTCTCGCTCATGCTTTCCTCGTCCGCATATGTGGATCGAGCATGTCGCGCAGCCCGTCACCCAGAAGGTTGAACCCGAGCACCGTCATGAAGATCGCAAGACCCGGGAAGATCGCGGCCCATGGTGCAATGCGGATCAGCTCGCGCGCATCCGTCAGCATGTTGCCCCAGCTCGGCTGAGGCGGGCGGATACCCACACCTAGGAAAGACAACGCCGCCTCCGCCAGCACCGCCCCGCCAATGCCGAGCGTTGCGATGACGAGAACCGGCCCCAGAATATTCGGCAGGATCTGGGTCCGCATGATGTTGAGGTCGCCAAAGCCGGCCGTTTTCGCCGCCTGCACGAAGCCCTGGCTTTTCAGCGAAAGCGTCGAACTGCGGGCGATACGGCAGGTCCAGGACCAGTTGGTCAGGCCAAGCGCAATCAGGAGGCTCGGCAGGCCCGGTCCGAGAACGGCCATGATCGCCAGCGCAAAAACGAGCGACGGGATCGCCAGCATCACATTGGTCAGACCGTTGACCAGATCGTCCCACCAGCCCCCGAAGTAGCCGGCGGAAATTCCCAGCGCGGTTCCGATACAGGAATTGATGAGCTGCGAAATCACGCCCACCGTCAGCGAAACACGGGCGCCATACAGCACGCGCGAAAACACGTCGCGGCCCTGGCCATCCGTACCG
>JAFAGL010000158.1 GCA_023422735.1 Pseudomonadota bacterium | reverse complement strand
TTTTGTTGACGCTGGTTAGGCTCAAACCGCGCGCCCGCAGTCCCGTGTCGACGATCTGTTGTTCGTCCGGTGATAACAAGGATGTCAGTGTGGTCGCGTCGGTAAACATCGTCAGGTCGGGACGCTTCGCCAGAAGCTCCGTTTTGCCGGATGGATCGAGGATATCTGTGGTTTCGACCACCAGTTCGCGGGATTGTTTAAACGCTTCGCGCACGACCGTCGGCAGGTCGAGCACGCGTGGATCGCTGACATGCATCGTCCCGAACAGATAAGACGGCGCAAGACCGTCCCGCTCGATTTTCCAGAACCGGTTGCGCCCATTCGAGGTTAGCGCCGCTTGGGCGCGAA
This sequence comes from Pseudomonadota bacterium, assembly GCA_023422735.1. GTDB lineage: Bacteria > Pseudomonadota > Alphaproteobacteria > Rhizobiales > Rhizobiaceae > Tianweitania. Next base: position 9,898 of record JAFAGL010000158.1, on the reverse strand, counting down.
TGCGTTGCAGGGCTTCGGTGTCGCTTGTTTTCATCTTCTGCATGAGATCGTGTCCCCCGCAGGCTGGTTCGGCAGCTGAAACCTGTGGTGTGGCGCTGACCGCCAAAGCCAAAGCGGCGATCAATCGCAAGACCCAACGCATGGCGCGCTTATCGCCGCGGATGGGCCGCAGAATAAATATCGAGAAGGCGCGCCGAATCGACATCGGTGTAAATCTGCGTGGTCGAAAGGCTGGCATGGCCAAGCAGTTCCTGAATGGTGCGCAAATCGCCGCCGCGCCCCAGAAGATGCGTGGCAAAGGAATGGCGCAGCGCGTGCGGCGTTGCAGTCTCCGGCAGACCCAGCGCACCGCGCATCCGCTGCATGTCGCGTTGCAGGATCGCCGCCTGCAGTTTGCCGCCGCGCGCGCCGCGAAACAAGGGCTCTTCGGCTGGCAGGTGATAAGGGCAGAGGCAGCGATATTCCGTGACCGCCTGTTGCAAGGCAGGCAGCACCGGCACCATGCGCGTTTTGCCGCCCTTGCCTTTGATCCTCAGGGTTTCTTCCGCGCCAGTCAATTCACCGGCCAGCAGCCCCAGCGCTTCGGAAATGCGAAGCCCGGCCCCATAGAGAAGCGTCAGAACTGCTGCGTTGCGCGCAGCGATCCAGGGTTCTTCCGCAAGCTGTTCACCGGCTGACACGACACGGATCGCGTCGGTTGCCGTCAAGGGTTTGGGCAGGGATCGCGGTTGCTTCGGCGTGCGCAAAGCGGAAGCCGGAGCCGCATTAGCAAGGCCCCGCTTTTCCAGAAACCGCAAGAAGGACCGCACGCCGGCCATGGATCGCCCGAGCGTGCGCGCGCCCGCTCCATCACCGCGCCGGAATGTGAGGAAAGCGCGCAAATCCGCAAGCTGCAGATTGGCGATGTCCGAAATGCCAGGTGGCCCGCCCAAATGCGTCGTCAGGAAATGCAGGAATTGCCGCGTGTCACGCTCATAAGCTTGCACGGTCAGATCGGCCATGCGCCGTTCCTGCGCCAGGCTTTGCAGCCATTCCACGCGGCGTTGCACAAGATCGGGTTTGGCGGGGATCAAAATTTCGGTCATGGCCACGAAATCAGCGTAACAGTCGGTCCAAAGCTTGGCACTATGGGAGTTACCGTGGTGTGAAGATTGAAAACACCGTGCGGGACGCGTAGGAGGCTCGCCGAAACGCGGATCGCAAAATGACGTCTCAAAACCTTATACAACTCGGCATTGTCGGCGCCGCCCATGGCATCAAAGGCGAAGTGCGGGTCAAAACCTTCACCGGCGATGCGATGGCGCTGGGCGATTACGGGCCGCTGCAAACGGCGAGCGGCCGGGTGCTTGAGGTCGCGCAACTGCGCCCGTCCAAGGAGGTCGTGGTTGTTCGCTTCAAGGGCGTGGACACGCGAAACGATGCTGAAGCGCTGAACGGCACCGAATTGTTCGTGGATCGCAGCAGGCTTTCCGACGATCTCGAAGACGACGAATTCTATCATGTCGACCTGATCGGCCTGGCGGTGGAAACGCTGGCTAGTGAGCCGATCGGCACGATCACCGCCGTCCACGATTTCGGGGCAGGCGAAATGCTGGATGTGAAGCGCAAAGGCGCCAAGCCTGTGCTCATCCCGTTTACGCGAGCGGCCGTTCCCGATGTCGATTTGAAAGCCAGGCTGGTGCGGGTTGATCCCGAAGCTGCGGGCCTTGTCGATGATGGTGAGGAAGCGCCAACCGACGACGAGGAGGGCTCGTCCTGACGTTTCGCGCAACGGTCCTCACGCTTTACCCCGAAATGTTTCCCGGCCCGCTTGGACTGGCATTGGCCGGTCGCGCCTTGCAAACCGGCACGTGGTCGCTCGATGCCGTCAATATCCGGGACTTTGCGAGCGACAAGCACCGCACGGTGGACGATACGCCGGCAGGTGGCGGGGCGGGCATGGTGATGCGTGCCGATATTGTGGCCAAGGCGATCGACGATGTGGCTGATGATCGGCCGAAACTTTTGATGAGCCCGCGCGGCCGCCCGTTGACGCAGGCGCGGGTGCGCGAACTGGCGCAGGGGCCGGGCGCGATTCTCGTTTGCGGACGTTTCGAAGGCATAGACCAGCGGGTGATAGACAGCCGAAATCTCGAAGAAGTCTCGATCGGCGATTACATTCTGTCCGGCGGCGAAGCTGCGGCGCATGTGGTGCTGGACACGGTTGTACGGCTTTTGCCCGGCGTGATGGGCAACGCGACCTCAGGAGACGAGGAAAGCTTCGAAAACGGGCTGCTGGAGCATCCGCATTATACGCGGCCAGCGGAATTCGAGGGCATGACCATCCCTTCCGTCCTGACATCGGGCGACCATGCGAAAATCGCTGCCTGGCGCCGGTGCAAGGCCGAACAGTTGACCGCAACACGCCGGCCCGATCTTTACGACGCCTATACGCCACCCAAAACCGGCAAGAAATCGAAGCCGGGTTGCTGAGCAAGGCGTGACAACTGCGTCGTTCTCGTGTATTGGCGCGCCACCATGCGGACAATTCGTCCTCATGCCCGTCAATTATCGACGGTGAAACCGCCCCTGCCGCGTGAGTCTGAAAAGCTTGCAAGGCATAGTCGTACGGTCGCTGAACTGGACGGCAAGTGCAGGGCGCTCTGGCAGTCGGAAGAACAAGAAGAGGTATGAACCGATGGATATCATCCGTCAGCTCGAGGCCGAACAGGCCGAAAAGATCGAAGCCAAGCGCAAGCTGCCAGAATTCCAGCCAGGCGACACGCTTCGCGTTCTGGTTCGCGTGACCGAAGGTACGCGTACCCGCGTGCAGGCCTATGAAGGCGTTTGCATCGCGCGCGCTGGTTCCGGTTTCCAGGAAAACTTCACCGTCCGCAAGATTTCCTATGGCGAAGGCGTGGAGCGTGTGTTCCCGGTTTACTCGCCGCTGGTCGAGGGCGTGGAAGTCGTGCGTCGCGGTAAGGTGCGTCGCGCCAAGCTTTATTACCTGCGCGATCGTCGCGGCAAGTCGGCTCGTATCGTTGAAAACACCAACGCCCGCGCCCGCAAGCTGAACGATTCGGCGCGCGAAGCTGCTCAGGCAGAACGTGCCCGTGTTGAGGCCGAAAAGGTTGCCGCAGCTGAAAAGCTCGCCGCCGAGAAGGCCGCAGCAGAGAACGCCGGCGAATAAGATTGCCAGTTGTTCGCACACTGCGAACAGCTAGCCAAGTTCAGGAAATGGCCGTATCGCAGATTTGCGATGCGGCCATTTTTCATGTGCGATGAGGATACAGGATGACCATGATCAGGCCCGGAACGGCAGCGGATATTCCTGCGATCACCGCGATCTATCGGGATGCTGTTTTGAACGGAACGGCGACCTATGAGCTGGATCCGGCACCGGATGAAGCCGAGATGACGGCGCGCTTTCATGCGATCACCGATGCCGAATATCCATATCTGGTGGCCGAAGAAGACGGTGCGATCATCGGTTACGCCTATGCCGGGCCGTTTCGGGCGCGCCCCGCTTATCGCTTCATGGCAGAGAATTCGGTTTACCTCGCACCAGGCTCGCAAGGGCGCGGGCTTGGCCGCCGCCTCATGCAGGCGCTGATCGAGGCGTGTGAAGCGCGAGGGTTCCGCCAGATCGTGGCAGTGATCGGCGACGCGACGCCGCAAAGCGCCTCCGTCAAACTCCATACGGCACTCGGTTTCCAGCTCTGTGGAGTGATGAAAGGATCGGGCTACAAGCACGGTCGCTGGCTCGACACCACGCTCATGCAATTGCCTTTGAACGGAGGCAATACCCTGCCGCCCGATCCGCACTCGGTTCCCGAGCGCCGCTACCTCGCGAACAAAAAGGGATGATTTCGGCGCCGCTTGGTTGAAAGCTCAAGCTTCCGCGAGTTTCAGGCTGCGATCGAATGCCTTCAAAGCAGTTGTAAGCTCGTGGCCGCGCTTCAAAATGGCGCCGCCGGCGGCGACCACGGAATAAGCGCCCTGTTTGCGAGCCAAGGCCGGGGTTTTCACCACCCGAAACAAGGGCACTTCGCTGGTGCGGCGGAAGATGGAAAAAACCGCCTGATCTTTCAGGTGATCGATCGCGTAATCGCGCCACTCATTGGCCGCGACCATCCGGCTGTAAATGCGCAGGATCTGGTCGAGCTCCTGTCGGTTAAAGGTCACGGGAATGCCGAGACGGGCATTTCTCGCGTCGGCTAAAGGTATCAAGGTCGCCGATTGGTGATCCTGATCGGGGATATGAGCCATGGGTCGCCTTTCTTCGCTTGCGCGCCGGTATAAGGTGAGCCCCTGGAACCGCCTTTGCAAGAAAAGCGCAGTCGATCCCCATCTCACGAACTTTAAATGCCTGAAATAATAGGTGATCGGAGAACACAAATTTGCCGCGAATCCAACCCTGTTGAGCCACGAAGGAGCGCGAACAATTCTCGCGTTGCCTGAGACGGTTCGATCTGGTCAGGATCCGTAACCCCAAGCCCCCCGCCCACGGACTGGCTGGGTCGAACCAATCTCTGGGCTGATGCTTATGTCAGTCCGCAATGGCAAGCGTACCCAAACCCGGTGCCGCGTATCAGGCGCCGGGTTTTTATTTGCCGCCTTTGTGACTTGCCGACTTTCGTGTCCAGGTACGTATTTTCACCGCATTGTCCGACTGCCGAAGCGATTCTGCTTTGGCTGGAAATGCTTTAGGGTGTGTGGTGTGCGTCCAAAGCCAGGGTCGCGGCTCCGAGAATTGGGCCTGGCTTGTTCTTGTCCGTCATGGACTGCACCAGAACCGCGCTGCCGCCGGTGCCCTTTTTCGATATCTCGCTCAATGGAATTTCAAAACGTACTGGCTGGCCGTGCCACATGCCGGTAGTTTGCACATCGCGCACGGCGTTCCAGTAAACCAGCGTATGACCGGCATTTTCGCCGCGATCGATCGAAACAGGCCTCGCGGCATCATATGTAACCAGCAGGATATGCGCATTCTGCTTGGGGCCGTCTCCACCCTCCACATCGATCACGAGAACGTCGTTGTCCTTGCGAATGGAAACACCCACCGGCAAGCCGCCTTGTTCGGAAAGCCTGGCTTCGAGTGCGCGCTTGTCGGATCCGTTGACCTCGATCTGCCCGTTGATCACCGCTTGCGGCGTATAAAAGCTCTTGCTTTTGAGCGCCTTCACGTAATCGCGCTGCCGTTCGGTATTTTCCGGCGTGGCAAGCGTATCGTGCCAGCCGCGATAATCCCAATAATCGACGTGATAGGCCAGTGCGACGAGATCCTTGTGATGGACCAGTTCAGCCAGATTGGCATCCGCCTGGGGGCAGGAATTGCAGCCCTGGCTGGTAAACAGTTCGACGACACCGCGAACCCTGGCTTGTTCAGCCGACGCCTGGCCAGTCGCAAGAAGCAAGACAGCCAAGGCAAAAGAAGGTTTCACGCGCGTGGTATCCACAATTTCGATGGCGGGCGGGCTGATCAAGAACTGCGTCGAGACGCGTCCCGATCATAGGCAATCGTCGCCGGTAGAACAAAGTCACGTTGCGGTGACAGGCGCGACCGGAAAGTCACGAGCTCGTGCGCGGCAGGTGAAAGACATGCGGCGGCATCCGCGATGGGATGCCGCCGCGAAGAGCAGAGCGATCAGGCTGCGAGATCGCGCAACACGGTTTGCAGGATGCCGCCATTGTTCATGTAGGTGACCTCATCGAGCGTATCGATGCGGCAGATCAACGGCACTTCCTTCACCGATCCATCCGAATAGGTGATGACAGCGGTGCGCTTTTCACGCGGCTGGACATTGCCCAGATTCTCGATGGTGACGGTTTCGTCGCCCTTCAATTCGAGCGACGCCCAGGTTGTGCCTTCCTCGAACACGAAGGGCACCACGCCCATGCCCACCAGGTTGGACCGGTGGATGCGCTCGAAGCTTTGTGCGATCACGGCCTTCACGCCCAGCAGATTGGTGCCCTTGGCAGCCCAGTCGCGCGACGAACCATTGCCGTATTCCACGCCGGCAAAGATCACCAGCGGGGTGTTTTCGGCCTTGTACTGCATGGCAGCGTCATAGATCGACATCTCTTCCTTCGAAGGATAGTGGATCGTGTACCCGCCTTCCTTGCCATTGGCGCCCAGCATGTGATTGCGGATGCGGATATTGGCGAAAGTGCCGCGCATCATCACTTCATGGTTGCCGCGACGCGTGCCGTACTGGTTGAAGTCGGCCACGCCAACGCCGTGTTCCATGAGGTAAGCGCCAGCCGGCGAGGCTGCCTTGATCGAACCGGCCGGAGAAATGTGGTCGGTGGTAATCTTGTCGCCGAACAGGCCGAGAATACGTGCGCCCTTGATATCGGCAATGCCGGAGCCGGACTTGCCCATGCCCACGAAGTAAGGCGGGTTCTGGACATAGGTCGACTGGTCGTCCCAGGCGTAGGTCTTGCCCTCGGGAACCTGCACCGACTGCCAATTCTCGTCACCCTTGAAGACGTCGGCATATTTCGTCTCGTAAAGCTCGCGGGTAACGTATTTCTGGATGAAGTCCTGCACTTCGTGCGACGACGGCCAGATATCCTTGAGATAAACGGGCTGACCGTCCGAACCTTCGCCGAGCGGCTCGGTGGTCAGATCCTTCTGGACCGAACCGGCCAGAGCATAAGCGACAACCAGCGGAGGCGAAGCGAGATAATTCGCCTGCACATCAGGCGAGATGCGGCCTTCGAAGTTGCGGTTGCCGGAAAGAACGCCAGCCGTGATCAGGCCCTTGTCGTTGATGGTCTTGGAGATCGGCGCCGGCAGCGGGCCGGAATTGCCGATGCAGGTGGTGCAGCCGAAGCCGACCAGGTTGAAGCCGATCGCGTCGAGGTCCTTTTGAAGTCCCGACTTTTCGAGATATTCGCCGACGACCTGCGAACCAGGGGCCAAAGAGGTTTTCACCCATGGCTTTGTCGTCAGGCCCTTTGCAACGGCATTGCGCGCCAGCAGGCCAGCTGCAATCAGCACGCTCGGGTTCGAGGTGTTGGTGCAGGAGGTGATGGCGGCAATTGCCACGTCGCCATGGCCGAGATCGAAGTCGGTGCCTTCAACCGCATAGCGATTGTCGAGCTGACCGGGCTTCTTGTAATCGTTGTCGAGTGCGGTGGCGAAGCCTGATGCGATGTTTTCCAGCGCGATGCGGCCTTCCGGACGCTTTGGACCGGCCATGGACGGCACGACGTCGCCCAGGTCGAGTTCCAGCGTATCGGTGAAAACGAGGTCCGAACCGTCGCCTTCGCGCCACATGCCTTGAGCCTTCGAATAGGCTTCAACCAGCGCGATACGATCCTTCGCGCGGCCCGACATGTTGAGATAATTCAGCGTTTCGCCGTCAACCGGGAAGAAGCCGCAGGTCGCGCCATATTCCGGGCCCATATTGCCGATCGTGGCGCGGTCGGCCAGCGTCATGTTGTCGAGGCCGGCGCCGAAGAATTCGACGAATTTCGAAACCACGCCCTTTTTGCGCAGCATCTGCACGACGGTCAGCACGAGGTCGGTCGCGGTGACGCCTTCCTTGAGCTTGCCGGTGAGCTTGAAGCCGATCACTTCCGGCAACAGCATGGATACCGGCTGGCCGAGCATCGCGGCTTCAGCTTCGATGCCGCCCACGCCCCAGCCGAGAACGCCCAGACCGTTGATCATCGTGGTGTGCGAATCGGTGCCGACGCAGGTGTCGGGATAGGCGATGGTTTCGCCGTCTTCTTCCTTGGTCCAGACGGTCTGGCCAAGATATTCGAGGTTCACCTGATGGCAGATGCCGGTGCCGGGCGGCACGACGCGGAAATTCTCGAAAGCCTGCTGGCCCCATTTCAGGAAGCGGTAGCGCTCGCCATTGCGCTGGTACTCCAGCTCCACGTTGCGGGCAAAGGCCGATGGCGTGCCGAATTCGTCGACGATCACGGAGTGATCGATCACGAGATCGACGGGCACCAGCGGGTTGATCTTTTCCGGATCGCCGCCAAGAGCCTTGATGCCGTCGCGCATGGCAGCCAGATCAACCACGGCAGGGACGCCGGTGAAATCCTGCATCAGAACGCGGGCAGGGCGGTAGGCGATTTCGTTTTCGACCTTGCCCTTGTTGTTCAGCCATTCGGCGACTGCTTCGATATGCTCCTTGGTGACGGACTGGCCGTCTTCGAATCGCAGGAGGTTTTCAAGCAAGACCTTCATGGAGAAAGGCAATTTGGACACGCCAGCCAGACCGTTCTTTTCGGCCTCGATCAGGCTGAAATAGACATAGTCCTTGCCATCCACGGTCAGCGTTCGGCGGCAATTGAAACTATCGAGAGATTTCGACACGTCGGTCCTCAACTTTTGTATGCCGATGAGGAGCGGACGCCTGCTGCGCGGACCACAAGGATCGCGCCATAGGTGCGGGTGCGATCATTTCCGCTGTCCGTTCCTCGCGTCCCGGCCGGTCAAAGACGGCGCGCGCGCTGGGTTCGGCGCAATATTTTGCAGATCCCACACCGACCGCTGGCGTGGTTGCCCGGCATATAGAGAATTTCGTAGAAGAGTTCTAGACTGAAATCGATATGACATGCACGGAAGTGCAAATGAAATGATGGAACGCAGGATGCGGATCACCGCACAGGAGCTTGGTGCGGAGCGGGGCGGCGAGCGCATCTTCAGCAAGATCAGCTTTGTTCTCGAAAGCGGCGGCTGTTTGCTCGTGACCGGTCCGAACGGATCCGGGAAATCCACGCTTCTGCAGGTGATCTGCGGCCTTTTGCCCGCCTTCGAGGGGCATGTTTCGATGCAGCCTGTCAGCGAGAAATGGCCTGGGCTCCCTGCAGCCTGCCATTATCTCGGCCATCAAAATGGTTTGAAGCCGGCGCTGAGTGTCGAAGAAAATCTTCGTTTCTGGCGCGATTTTTCTGGCGAGCCCTTTCTTGAGATAGAGGAAGCGCTGGATGAAGTCGGCCTGAACGGGCTCGGTCATTTGCCGTTTCAGGTCTTGTCGACCGGGCAGCGCCGGCGTGCGGCGATCGCACGGCTGTTGGTGAACTGGCGTCCGGTCTGGGTGCTGGACGAGCCGACCGCGGGCCTGGATGCGCGCTCCGAACAGCGATTCGCAGCCTTGATGGAAGCGCATCGCGAACAGGGCGGGATGATCGTGGCCGCAACGCATTGGCCGCTGGGGCTGGAAAACGTCCAGGAGCTGGTGATGGCCGCTACGCCACCGAATGGCGAAGGTGCCGCTCCAACGGATTGCGAATGCTAGCGCTTTACCTTCGCGATCTGAAGCTTGGCATCCGGGCCGGGGGTGGCGCGCTTGTCGGCATTCTGTTTTTCCTTGCGGTGGTCGCGACAATCCCTTTCGCAGTCGGGCCGGATCTCAACCTTTTGTCGCGGCTCGGGCCGGCGATGCTGTGGATCGGCGCGCTGCTTGCCTCGCTGCTCGGCCTCGACCGGCTGTTTCAGGCGGACCGAGAGGACGGTTCGCTCGATTTGATCTTGATCGCTGCAGAGCGCCACATGCTGCCATTGACGGTTCTGGTAAAGTGTCTGGCGCATTGGACTGCAGCTGTCCTGCCGCTCGTGATTGCGGCCCCGCTTCTGGGTCTTTTCCTGAACATGGAACCGGCGGCACTCGGGGCGGCGACCCTGACCCTTCTTGTCGGCACACCGGCCATTACCTTGATCGGCGCCACCGGGGCTGCGGTCGCGGTCACATTGCCGAGAGGCGGGCTTCTCGTCTCGGTATTGATTCTTCCGCTGGTGATTCCTGTTCTGATTTTTGGCGTATCGGCTTGTTATGCGGCAGTTGCCGATCCTGCACCGTTTTTGCCGCCTTTTCTGATCCTGTGCGCCTTGACGCTGGTTTTCGCGGTTGTCGGACCAATCGCTGCGGGCGCGGCACTTCGCGCGGCGCAAGCA
>JAFAGL010000143.1 GCA_023422735.1 Pseudomonadota bacterium | reverse complement strand
CCGGCTGGAAACAAGGCCCGGACGATGGAGGGTTTTTGGAGATGAACAAGGTACCGATGACGGCGGGTGGCTTCGAAGCGCTCAAGGAAGAGCTTCGCTGGCGTCAGCAAGATGAGCGTCCGCGCATCATCGAGGCCATTTCCGAAGCCCGTTCACATGGCGATCTTTCCGAAAATGCCGAGTATCACTCGGCCAAGGAAGCGCAGAGCCTGAATGAAGGGCGCATCAACGAGCTTGAGGATTTGACTGCGCGCGCAGAGGTCATCGACGTTTCCAAACTGTCGGGTGATACCGTGAAGTTTGGCGCAACTGTTGAGCTGGTGGACGAAGACACCGAAGAAAAGAAGACTTATCAGATCGTTGGCGATCAGGAAGCCGATGTGAAGCTAGGCCGCATTTCGATTTCCTCGCCGATCGCACGTGCGCTGATCGGCAAGAAGATCGGCGATTCCATCGAGGTCAATGCGCCAGGCGGCGCGCGCGGCTACGAGGTTGTCGACGTTCGCTTTGTCTGACCAGCATCAGCTTGACGGCGAAAAGGCGTGTGACATCGATGTCGCGCGCCTTGCGGTTGTTGCCCCGAATTTCAAGAAGCGCCTTTCGGGCGTCACCAGCACGATCATTCAGCTCATTCCCTTGCAGGCCAAGAGCTTGCCGATTGCCAGTCTGGGCGCGGGCTTGCCTGCACGAATCCCGCAATTGCGGTGGATCCAGGTCGGTGGCCTGCTGTGTCGCCCCCAAGGCCGTTCATTCCGGATCTGGCACGCGCGTCGCAACGTGGAAATGATGGGGGGGGTGGTTCTTCGGGATCTTTTCCGCGCGCCTTTGAAGCTTGTTTTTACGTCGGCTGCCCAGCGCCACCACAAGCCGCTGACCAAATGGCTTATCCGCCGCATGGACGCGGTGATCGCAACGAGTGCGCATTCGGGAAGTTTCCTCGATGTCCCGCATAGGGTGATCCGCCATGGCGTTGATACGCGGGCCTTTTCTCCTCCGGCAGACAAGCAGGCTGCGATCCGTGAAGGCGGGCTGGACGGACACCGTCTGATCGGCTGCTTCGGCCGCATTCGCGAGCAGAAGGGCACTGATCTTTTCGTTGATGCCATGATCGACCTGCTGCCTCGATATCCGGGCTGGATGGCCGTGATCTCAGGGCGGGTGACCAGTGAACATCAGGCTTTCGCGGATGGACTGAAAGCGCGGATCGAAACCGCCGGGCTCAGCGATCGCATCCGATTCCTGGGCGAAGTACCGGATATCAAGCCATGGTATCAGCGCCTGGCGCTCTATGTTGCGCCATCGCGCAACGAAGGGTTCGGACTGACGCCGCTGGAAGCCATGGCTTCCGGCGTGCCTGTCGTGGCGAGCGATGCCGGAGCCTATGCTGAAATGATCGTTGAAGGCGAGACCGGGTCAGTCGTACCGGCTGGCGATGGCGCTGCGTTGACCGATGCAATCGAGACCTATCTGGCTGATCCGGATCAGGCAGAAAGGCATGGAATTGCGGCCTTGGCGCATGTGCGTGCCGATTTTCCACTCGAAGGGGAAGCAGCGGCGATCGGCGCTGTTTATGCGCGCGTTTGGCAGGAAGATGCCCGGTGAAGTGGGATCTGCCGCCTTTTCTGATCCTTGGAAAGTCCAACAGTTATGGGCTGACTCGCGATGCGGAAATCCTGCAGGACGCGATCAGAAAAGCCGGAACCCAGGCGCAATATGCCACCATCAAGCAAAGAAGCTGGTGGCAAAGGTTGATGCGGGGAAAAAGAGCGCAAACCATCATCCATCTGGAACGCGCGTTTCCGTCCTGGTTCGATGCTGCGACCAAGGAAAACTGGCTCATTCCCAATCAGGAGCGGTTTCCCAGACGCCATTTGAAGCGCTTGAAAAAGATCGACCGCGTTTTAGCGAAAACGCGGCATGCAGAGGCGGTTTTCAGCGAATTTGAGGTTGCGACCACCTATCTCGGTTTTTCTTCGCCTGACCGGCTTTTGCGCAATGTTTCCAAGGATTTCGACCGGTTCTTCCATTTGGCGGGCGGCAGTACGCTGAAGGGTACGGAAGACGTGCTCGACCTATGGCGGCGTCACCCGGAATGGCCAGAGTTGGTTCTGGTGCAAAAAGCAGACAATGCGCCGGGTGGCGTGCCCAAAAATGTGCGGTTGATATCCGGATATCTCGATGATAACGCCCTGAAACAATTGCAGAATTCATGCGGGGTGCATTTGTGTCCATCGCGCTCGGAAGGATGGGGGCATCATTTGCTGGAAGGCCTGTCCGTCGGAGCGGTAGTGGTGACCACCGATGCGCCGCCCATGAACGAGCATGTCGATGCGTCCTGCGGTATCCTTGTGCCCTGGAATAAAAGCGAGACTCGGCATCTGGGAACGAATTTTTTCGTCGATCCGAAGGCCTTCGAACAGGCGATCGAAGGGGTAATTCGCATGAATCAGGATGCAAAACGGGCATTTGGCAATGCAGCCAGACGCCGTTTTGAGGAGATTAATTCGCGATTCGACGAAATGGTGAAGCAGATTTTCAGCCATTCGGCCTGATCGGCACGCGAGCTTCAGACTCCCGCCATCGCCTTGTCGATGGCAACGCGACCTTCATCCTTGACCTGACGTATGGTCAATGCAGTTCGCACGGTATCGACATTCGGCGCCGAGGTCAGGACCTCGATGACGAAGGTCTGGAATGTCGCCAAATCTTCCGCAACGCAATGCAGGAAGAAATCCGAATCGCCGGAAACCATCCAGGCGGAGCGAACGATGGGCCAATCCTGGACGAGTTGCGAAAAGGCCTTGAGATCGGCATCAGATTGACGGTTCAATCCGACAAGCGCGAAGGCCACAACCGTCATGCCAAGAGCGCCATTGTCGAGCAGGGCGCGATATTGGCGGATAATCCCCTGATCTTCGAGCCGCTTGACCCTGCGCAAACAAGGTGGAGCGGAAATCCCGACGCGGCGCGACAGTTCGACATTCGTCATGCGCCCGTCATCTTGCAATTCGCGCAAGATTTTCCAGTCGATGGAATCCAGTTCGGCTTTCAAATTCATGGCAGCTTGAGACGCTCGGACAAGAAAAAGGGAGTGAGATGCGACAACAGCATCATGGAAGCTTTTGTGTGCCTTAAACCAAACTTGCGCTAACGCCTAGCAGGAAGAAACATTCCTTCGCCAATCAGCTTGGGATAGGCACCCGGCGCGGCTTGCGGCACCCTAGGCTCAAGTCTTATCTTTATAAACAAGATAATGTGGAACACGCGCGACGAAACCGGGCGTGCCGCGAAAGGTTTTGTCATGACCACAACCCGTCACGCTCCGGTTGCGATAATCGGTTCTGGCCCTGCAGGCTACACCGCCGCGATTTATGCCGCGCGGGCCATGCTCAAGCCGATGCTCATCGCCGGCATGCAGCAGGGCGGCCAGCTGATGATCACCACAGAGGTCGAAAACTATCCCGGCTTCGCGGAGCCGATCCAGGGCCCCTGGCTGATGGGTGAAATGATGAAGCAGGCCGAACATGTCGGCACGGAGATGGTCAGCGACCTGATCACAGCCGTTGATCTCGATGTGCGGCCGTTTCGCCTGACCGGCGATAGTGGCACGATTTATACCTGCGATGCCCTGGTGATCGCCACGGGTGCGCAAGCTAAGTGGCTCGGACTTCCAAGCGAAACCGCTTTCATGGGCTTCGGCGTTTCCGCTTGCGCGACTTGTGACGGGTTTTTCTATCGCAACAAGGATGTCGTCGTGGTGGGCGGCGGAAATTCGGCGGTGGAAGAAGCCCTTTATCTCTCCAATCTCGCACGCCACGTCACGGTCGTGCATCGGCGAAACGAGTTTCGTTCCGAGCGCATCCTGCGCGAACGCCTGATGGCCAAGGACAATGTGACGGTGCTTTGGGACACGGTGGTCGAGGAAATCGTCGGCGAACCGGCAAAGAAGCCGCTGCCCCCATCCGTCAACGGCATTCGTTTGAAGAATATTCAGACCGGCGCGGTGAGCGATATGCAGGTCGACGGCGTGTTTGTCGCCATTGGTCACGCTCCTGCCACGGAACTGTTCCAGGGCAAACTCAAGATGAAGGCCAACGGGTATCTCTGGACGGCGGCTGATTCGACGCAAACGTCGGTTCCCGGCGTTTTCGCTGCGGGTGACGTGACCGATGACATTTATCGTCAGGCTGTAACCGCGGCGGGGATGGGGTGCATGGCAGCGCTGGAAGCGGAACGCTATCTGGCCGGTGTGGAAGCGCATCGCGAAGCTGCGGAATAATTTGGAATGCGGCACGTCCTGATGGTGCCGAGGGGGAAAGATGGCACTGGATTGGGATAAGCTGCGGGTATTCCACGCGGCCGCTGAGGCCGGTTCCTTTACACATGCAGCCGAAAAGCTGCGTTTGTCGCAATCGGCGATTTCGCGACAAGTCAGTGCGCTCGAACAGGATGTTGGCGTGCCCTTGTTTCATCGTCATGCGCGCGGCCTGATTATGACCGAACAGGGCGAGCTTCTGTTTCGGACCGCCCACGACGTGCTGATGAAACTGGAAAGCGTGCGCACACAGCTGACGGAAACCAAGGATCGCCCGTCAGGCATTCTGCGTGTCACCACCACCGTCGGTCTCGGCGCTGCATGGCTCACCGAACGGGTGCAGGAGTTTCTCGACCTCTATCCTGACATCCAGTTGCAGATCATTCTGGCAAATGAAGAACTCGATCTGACCCTGCGCCATGCCGACTGCGCGATCCGGCTGCGCCAGCCGCAACAACCGGATCTCATCCAGCGTCGCCTGTTCACGATGCATTTCCACCTTTACGCGGCTCCCTCCTATATCGCCAAGCATGGCAAGCCGGAAACGATCGCCGATCTCGACAAGCATCGGATCGTGACCTTCGGGGAACCGGTGCCGAGCCAGTTGTCGCATCTGAACTGGCTGGAAACGGCCGGAAAGCCGGAAGGCATGCGCCGTCAGGCTACCTTGCAGATCAATGACATTCTTTCCGTGAAGCGCGCCGTTCAGCGCGGCGCGGGGATCGCCATGCTTCCCGATTATATGGTCGGCAAGGACACCGGGCTCGTGCAATTGATCACGGATGCCGAGGTGCCGACCTATGATACGTTTTTTGCGTATCCGGATGCGATGAAGCAGCAGGCAAAACTGCATGTGTTTCGCGACTTTCTTTTGTCGAAAGCGCGCAGCTGGGCTTATTGAAGCCCGTCTCCCGCAGCTGGGCTTATTAAAGCCCGTCTCACGATGTGATGACCGATCATGGAAGCCGGTGGGCCCTTCACAGGGCTGGACCGGCTTTTCATTGTGACACGCCATTTCTTCAGCAATCTGCCTGATTTCCTGGCGCGCAAGCT